>JBFWIW010000008.1:0-61657 GCA_050253535.1 Oscillospiraceae bacterium | reverse complement strand
CCGGAAGAAGTTCTGCCGGAACTCCCCGCGCTTTGTCCGGATGAATTTGACATAGTATTCGACGAAAACAGTTCGGATTACGTCTATCTGGCTGAAAAGCTCGCAAATCTCGGGGGTAAAAAACTCCACGCGAAACGCAATCACATAAATCGATTTGAGGAAACCAACGACTGGAGCTTTGAGCCGGTTACGCCGTCCAACCTATCGGACTGTCTGGAGCTCGAAAAAAAATGGCTTTTGGAGAACACCGAGGAAAAGCACATGAATTACGCAGACGAGAACGAGGCCATTGGCCGTATGTTCCGGCACTTTGAGGCACTGAAGATGGACGGCGGTATCCTCCGCTCCGGCGGGCAGCCCATAGCATTCACCATAGGTAGCGTTCTGACCTGCGACACATACAATACCCATTATGAAAAGGCAGATTCCCACATACAGGGCGCGTATCCTATGATAAACCGCGAATTTGCACGCTATATCATGCAGAAGTACCCCAGTATTGCCTATATTAACCGCGAAGAGGACATGGGACTCGAAAATCTGCGTAAAGCCAAGCGCTCATATTACCCCGATCTCTTTATAAAAAAATATGTAGCGACCTGTAGAATAAGCTTGAAACAAGTTTCAACTATCTAGATTTAATAAGCGTGCTGCTCGCCCGCAGGCGCAGGCCGCTATATATGCACTATTACGATAATTCCTTTTCATAGTCATTTTGTGCGCCCGGCGCAGCGAAAGGAATGGCCATAAATATGAGAGAAATACTCCGTTCGTCTCTGCCTGGAGACGAGCCCGCCCTCAAGCGTATATGGCATACCGTATTTGGGGACAACATGGACTATATTGATGCTTTTTTTGAGCGCGTCTATTCCCCTTCATCCGCGCTTTTAATGGAGGTTGACGGCAATATTGCCTCCGCCGTTTATATACTTCCGATAGGCTCTCTTAAGCTGCCCGGCGGAGAGACATACCCCTGCACCGTATCCTATGCGTTTGCGACGCTTCCGGCTTTCCGCTCGCGCGGATACGGGGCGCTTATAGCGAAGGCCGCGGTGGAAAAGACCTTTTCGGACGGCTTTTCGGCTGCAACCATCTGCCCGGCGGAGGATTCACTCTTTAACTATTACACGGAAAAGGTAGGCTACGGCGACTATTTTTATTCAGACGAGCATGTTTACACCGCTTTCGACTCTGCCGCAAAAGGGAAAATACGGGCTGCCGCGGCATCGGAGTACTCCGAAATGCGTGAGAACCTTTTAAACAGCCGGGCGCATATCGCCTTCGACAAAAAATATATTGAGTATCAGGAGTTTCTATGTTCAAGGTCCGGCGGCCTCTTTGCGATTGAGTCTGACGCAGGTATAGGCTGCTGCGCTGCCGAAAAAATGCCTGACGGTTCTGTTTTGGTAAAGGAGCTTCTTACCCCAGACATACGGGCTGATGATGCCGTGTCACTCTTACAACGGGCGATTCCCGCCGGAAAATATATTGTCCGCTCACCGGCGATTGGAACGGGCAGAGGCCTGCGCTTTGCCATGTTATACGTGAAGGAAGTACCGGAGCTCCCGGCGGGTTCCTCAGCCCCATGGTATGGATTTGCCTTTGACTGACCAATGTGGTATACTATTTCAAAAAAAAATTACTTTATTAACAAATTAGAAACACAAAAATGTTTTTTTATTAATATTTATCCTGTATTATAATAATCGCAAGGAGCAGTTTTCATTTTTTATCCTCATTTCATTAGGCGGCGGAAGCTTAGGGCAGCTTCCGCCGTCGCTTTATGTTGCAATTCCATTCTAAAAAAGTAATCCAATGATTTTACCGTCTGATATTGGTATTAATTTACCACGCGTTTGAAAACGGACCGGACCTGTGTTATAATTAGGGTGTGTTGAAAGACTCGCAATTTATTACGCGTCATTCCCGGCGGGATGATTACCGCCTGAAGCACATCAATAATTAGGATCAAGGCTGGTATTATGACGGATAAAAAGCTTGCCGGGCGGTTTATCGCTGCGCGCCGCCGGTTTATAGAAAAAGACTTCATGCACTTAAACGAAATGCAGCGAAAGGCCGTAATGGCTACCGAGGGGCCGCTCCTTCTCCTTGCCGGCGCGGGAAGCGGAAAAACAACAGTGCTGATAAACCGTATGGCCAATCTCCTCAAATACGGCAGGGGTTCCGACACCGATGAGATACCGGAGAATATCAATCAGGACGATGTCGCGTTTCTTGAAAGCGCATCAAAAAGCTTGTCTCCTGACGATATTATGAGGGCGGAAAAACTCTCCGCGGTCGAGCCGGTACAGCCTTGGCGCATTATTGCCATCACCTTCACCAACAAGGCTGCCGACGAACTCAAGGCCCGCCTTGAGACTATGTTGGGGCCGGAGGCCAGCGATATCTGGGCTATGACATTCCACTCCGCGTGCGTTCGCATACTGCGCCGCGACATAGACCGTCTCGGTTACGACCGCTCATTTACCATCTACGACACGTCGGACAGTCTGTCGGTAATAAAGCGCGCCTTAAAGGAACTCGACATAGACGATAAGTCCTTTCCGCCCCGCATGGTACTCAGCCAGATATCCAAGGCTAAGGACTTAATGATGGACGCCGGGGACTATCTGAGCCTTGCTGAAAAAAACGGCGACGTGCATAAAAAACAAATAGGAAGAGTTTACGTCGAGTACCTGCGCAGGCTGAAGGACGCCGGCGCTCTCGATTTTGACGATCTCATCCTTCTGACTGTGCGCCTCCTCTCGGAATATGAGGATGTGCTGGAATATTACCAGAAGAAATTCAGATATGTCCTTATAGATGAATACCAGGACACGAATAACCTGCAATACCGCCTCACCTCAATGCTCGCCGGCGGATACAGGAACATCTGCGTCGTCGGAGACGACGACCAGAGCATATACCGTTTCAGGGGCGCGACAATAGAAAACATACTGAATTTTGAAAAGCAGTATAAAAATGCCCGAGTAATACGGCTGGAACAGAACTACCGTTCCACCGGCCATATTCTGGGCGCATCCAACGCTGTTATCAAAAATAACGTCGGTCGCAAGGGCAAGGAACTCTGGACCGACAAGGACATGGGCGAAAAGCTTAAGCTCTTTGCCGCCGAAAGCGAGAGTGACGAGGCGCAGTATGTCGCCGGGCAGATACTAGCCGGTTTTTCCGCGGGGAAAAACTGGCGCGACTTTGCTGTTTTATACCGCATGAACGCGCAGTCGAACCAGCTCGAATACGCGTTTAAACGCAACGCTATACCCTACCGCGTTATAGGCGGTTTGCGCTTTTTCGATAGAGCCGAAATAAAGGACATTCTGTCCTATCTCTGCGTAATAAATAATCCGGCGGACGATCTGCGCCTCCTGCGTATCGTTAACACGCCTACGCGCGGCATAGGCCCTGCCACCCTGGAACGCGCGCAGAACATTGCTGCCGCCGAGTCCCGTCCGCTTTTTGGCGTTCTGCAGGACTGCCGGAATTATTCCGATTTTCAGAAATCCGCGCCTAGACTGTGCCTGTTTACAGAAATAATAGACGATCTCCGCTCCGCTCTTGAGGATACACCGCTCGATTTATTCTACGACCTCGTTCTAGAAAAGACCGGTTATCTTCGTGCGCTTGAGGTATCCGGCTCGGATGAGAACCTCGCGCGCATAGAGAATATCAGCGAACTAAAGTCGAACATAATTTCGTTCATTAAAGACGCCGAAAACCCAACTCTCTCCGGATTTCTGGACGAAGTCGCACTCTATACCGACATTGAACAGTACGACGCTGACAGCGACTGTGCCTTACTTATGACTATGCACTCGGCAAAAGGCCTGGAATTTCCGACGGTATTCATCGTCGGCGCCGAGGACGGTATTTTCCCCGGTCTCCAGTCCATCGGCGAGCCCGGCGAAATGGAGGAGGAGAGGCGGCTCTGCTATGTCGCAATGACCCGAGCCAAGGAGAAACTGTATCTAACCTGCGCGCGCCGCCGCATGCTCTTCGGCCGTACGACTGCCAATCAGGTCTCACGCTTCGTCGGAGAGATTCCGGACGAGCATATAGAAAAGCCCACGCCGAAAAAGAGCTACGGCTTCGGCAGCATAGGCGCATCGGGTTACGGCGGACGCAATTACGGAGCTTCCGGAACCGGCAGGGTACCCAAGCCGCCGAAACCTTATACTATCGAAGAACCACCCGCTCCTGTCGCTTCGGCGGCGAACTTTAAGACCGGCGACAGTGTGCGCCACCGCGCTTTCGGAAACGGCGTTATCAAAACGCTTCAGCCCATGGGCAGCGACGCGCTTATCGAAATAGAGTTTTCCGGCTCGACCAAACGCCTCATGCTAAAGTCCGCCATTCAGCACATGGAGAAGATATAATCTTAAAGCGCACCCAAATCGGTCCGTTCTATCCTATGCTTGACAAAACATCTTTTCATAAAACGGATTAAGTCCGAAGTGGTACATACCGCTTCGGACTTGTTTATTACAGATAATTCCATCATCCTTTCGCCGCGTGAAAGATTTTTCAAAAATCGCGGTGCGCTGTGTGTGACCGATTTTTGAAAATTGTACAAGGCTTCCGCCGACATGGGTGACAAAAGCCTTACCTTTCGAGGCTCCGCAGAACCGATATCCTTCTAAATCATTGCCTTTAAATGAATTTTATTCAAGCTGCACTTTCAGTTTTTCCATCGCTCGCCTCTCAAGTCGCGAAACCTGCACCTGTGAAACCTTCATTATTTTTGCGGCAGACTCCTGGGTCATACCGCGATAGTAGCGCAGAAGTATCACCATCCGCTCCTTCTCGGGGAGGTGCGCAACAGCTTCCCTCAATGCCACCTGTTCAACCAGCTTTTCCTCCTGCGCATAGTCGCCGAGGACATGCTCCAGCGTAAACCCCTCTTCGCCTGTCTCCTTTTGCAGTGATTCGGTGCCGACAACCGCCGTCTCGCAGGACGCTATCTCTTCTGCGCATATTCCCGTCTCGGCTGATATTTCGCTCAAAGTAGGTTCCCGCCCCAGACTCTGTTCCAGCGAATTTCGCGCGCTGCGGACGGTCTGCGCCCGTTCCTTAACGCTGCGGCTGACCTTTATACTGCCATCATCGCGCAGAAACCGGCGTATCTCACCCGATATTTTTGGTACGGCATAAGTAGAAAATTGCGTGCCGTATGATATGTCAAATCCTTTTATCGCTTTAAGAAATCCCACACATCCGAGCTGGTAGAGGTCGTCAGGATCTACTCCCCTGCCGAAAAAGCGCCGGGCAATACTCCATATAAGGCCGGAATTCGCCTTGATAACTTCCTCTGCCGCCCTCTTGTCACCGTCTTTGGCGGCGGTGAGCAGTTCCAGAGAGGACTTCTCCATTATTTTGAACCCAACCTGACAGAAATACGCTTTTTCAAAGTGACGGTCGTGCCGCCACCCACCCGTGATTTCACGGCGAGCTTGTCCGTAAAGCTCTCCATAATGGTGAATCCCATACCGCTGCGCTCTTCCCCTCCGGTCGTGAACATCGGCATGCGCGCCTTTTCAACGTCTTCTATGCCGCGCCCTTTGTCCTTTATCGTTACTTCTATTGAGTTGTCGGCGAAGAGCCGCGCGCGCAAAACGATTTTCCCGATCGTATCGGGGTAGGCGTGGACGATACAGTTCGTGACCGCTTCGGAAACGGCCGTCTTGAGGTCCCCAAGCTCGTCCAGAGTCGGATCCAGCTGGGAGGCGAAACACGCGACGACCGCGCGCGCGAATCCTTCGTTATTAGACTTGCTGGGAAACTCCATTTTCACGCTGTTCATTTCCTTCATATGTATGTCCTCCTTTTATGTTATAGCGGATATCCTTATAATCCTCTCAATCCCGGACGCGTCCAAAACGCGGAGAGGCTGCTTTGGTACGTTTTCGACCCATGTCCTGCCCCCTATTTCGTTCATCCTCTTGTGTGTCTTAAGTATCACCGCTATTCCAGACGAATCCATGAACGTAAGTCCCGAGAGATCTATAACGCAGTCGCGCGGCAGGCTTACGTCTATCTTTTCCTCTATTTCCACCATGGCACAGCGCGCCGCGTGGTGGTCGAGTTCCCCTCTCAGGAATATCGTCATTCGTTTTCCGTCTACGGAAGTCTCGACTTTCATTTTTCTTCTCCTTTTATACAAAAAAATACCCATGTGCGGTACATTGCACATGGGTATTTTATCTCTTTAAAACCGCGCAATCTGTCAATAACTGGCGGCTTATAAATAATATCGTAAACGCAAAAGCGTTTATGAAATGATAATGCAAAGCAGCTATTATTTCATCGCTTTTAGTGTTTCCGTGAGGTTTTCGATAAGAGCCCTCGCCTTCTCCGTTTTTTCTCGCTCGGCGCTCACCACGTTTTCAGGGGCGCGGGCAATAAAATTCTCGTTACCGAGCTTTACTTCCAGCCGTCCAAGTTCGTTCTTCGCCTTCGCTATCTCTTTTTCCAAACGCGCTCTCTCCTTGTCCAGGTCGACAAGCTCCGCCATCGGCATATACATCTTCGCTTCGTCGGTGACGACGGAGACTAGCCCATCCGGATTTTCAGGCACGTCGCCGGTTATTGTGACCTCTCCGGCATAGGCCAGCTTGGAAAGATAGACCTTTCCGCTCTCAAAGACTTCCCTTCTGTCTGTGACGATGATGAGATGCGGCTTCTTGGCGGGCGGTACGTTCATCTCGGCACGGCGGGATCTTACGGCCTTTATAGCGGACATAATTACTTCAAAATTTGCCTCGTCCTCCGGGAAAGCGAACTTAGATTCAAAATTCGGATATTTCTGAACCATAAGAGCTTCTCCTTCGTGCGGGAGTGCCTGCCAGATCTCCTCGGTGATGAACGGCATGAACGGGTGCAGGAGCTTAAGCGTCTCTGTAAGAACAAACAGCAAAACCTCCTGCGCGCCGTTTCTGGCTTTTTCATCGTCGCTGTTTAAACGGGGCTTGGTGAGTTCAATATACCAATCGCAGTAGCTGTCCCAGATAAAGTCATATATCTTCGCCGCGGCCACACCGAGTTCATATTTGTCGATGTTTTCGCAGACCTCTTTCGAGAGCGTGTTGAGTTTTGAGATTATCCACCTATCTTCAAGCTCAAGCGTCTCCGGCAGTTCGTTCTTTTCGATGGTCAGGTTCATCATCACGAAACGCGTGGCGTTCCAGATTTTGTTTGCAAAGTTTCGCATCGCCTCGCACCGCTCGACATAGAAACGCATATCGTTTCCGGGGGAGTTTCCTGTAATGATGTTAAAACGCAGCGCGTCCGCCCCGAAGCGGTCGATCATCTCGATAGGGTCGACGCCGTTCCCTGCGGATTTGGACATCTTCTTACCCTGCGGGTCTCTTATGAGGCCGTGGATGAGAACCGTGTGGAACGGCTCTCTCTTCATCTGCTCCATGCCCGAAAAGATCATTCTCGCCACCCAGAAGAAGATGATATCGTAGCCCGTAACAAGCACGTCCGTAGGATAAAAATATTTAAGGTCCTCCGTATTCTCCGGCCAGCCGAGCGTGGAGAACGGCCACAGGGCGGAAGAGAACCAGGTGTCCAGAACATCGGGGTCGCGCTTTATGTTCCTGCTGCCGCATTTCTCACAGGCAACGGCGTCCTCGCGCGAGACGGTCGTGTGGCCGCAGTCGTCGCAGTACCACGCGGGTATCTGATGGCCCCACCAGAGCTGACGTGAAATGCACCAATCGTGGACGTTTTCCATCCAGTTGAGATAGACCTTGGAAAAGCGGTCGGGTACAAATTTTATCGTACCGTCCTCTACGACGCGGATGGCCTCCTCAGCGAGAGGCTTCATCTTCACGAACCACTGAGCGGAAGCTATGGGTTCCACCGTCGTCCCACAGCGGTAACACGTACCGACATTATGGCTGTGCTCCTCAACCTTTACCAAATAGCCGCCATCCTCGAGGTCTTTTACGATTGCTTTTCTCGCCTCATAGCGGTCCATACCGTTATATTTTCCGCCGTTTATTATCTTCGCGTGATCATCAAGGACAAGTATCTGCTCCAAGTCATGGCGCAGGCCGACCTCAAAGTCGTTCGGGTCGTGGCACGGCGTCATTTTGACACAGCCGGTCCCGAAGTCCTTGTCGACATATTCGTCCGCGACGATCGGCAGCTCTCTGCCGACGAGCGGCAGTATGCAGGTCTTTCCGACGAGATTCTTGTACCTCTCGTCGTCCGGGTGGACAGCGACGCCCGTATCGCCCAGCATGGTCTCCGGCCGGGTAGTTGCTATGACGAGGTATTCGTCAGAGTCCTTGATCTGATAGCGGATATGCCAGAAATGACCAGGCTGCTCCTCGTGCTCGACCTCCGCGTCGGAGAGTGCCGTCGTGCATTTCGGGCACCAGTTTATGATACGGTTTCCCTTGTAGATGAGTTTTTTCTCATAAAGTTTCACGAAAACCTCGCGCACGGCCTTGGCGCAGACGTCATCCATCGTGAACCTCTCTCTTTCCCAGTCGCATGAACAGCCGAGCGTCCTGAGCTGCTTTATGATCCGGCTCCCGAACTTGTCTTTCCAGTCCCAGACCTCATCCAGGAACTTTTCACGGCCCAGGTCGAACCTCGTCTTACCCTCGCTCCTAAGTTTCTCCTCGACCTTTATCTGTGTCGCTATACCTGCGTGATCGGTGCCCGGAAGCCACAGTGCTGCATAGCCCTGCATCCTCTTATAGCGGATCAGGACGTCCTGTATCGTCTCGTCAAAGGCGTGGCCAAGGTGGAGCTGGCCTGTGACGTTCGGAGGCGGAATGACTATGGTAAACGGTTTCTTTTCCGGATCTCTCTCGGCGTGGAAATAGCCGCCCCCAACCCACATGTCGTAGATTTTCTGTTCGACAGCCTTCGGGTCGTATACTTTCGGCAGTTCTCTCATATTTCTTCTCCTAACATTACCTCAAAGAGTATTATAAACATAAAATACAGACAAAAAGCGCCCCGAGAAATCTCAGGGCGCTTACGCGCTGTACCACCTGAATTCGGCAAAAACGCCGCACTCATGACTCCTTAACGCGGAAAACGTCCGCACTTAATGACTTCAGCGCGGCAACTCCGGGGCGACCTTCTCCGAAACATGGTCAAGGGCTCTCACCATATACCCTCTCTCTTAGGCCCTCTTTCGGATACTCCTCCTCATCACGGTCTTTTCGTGATATGAACAGAGGTTAGTATATTGCAAAGCTCTTAAAAAGTCAAGCATTTCGGAATTTTTTTGGAAATTAAGGGACATTTTAATCTCCCGAGTCGTAAAGCATGAACATTTCGGCCGCTGATGCGCGCGAGACCCTGCCGTTTGGGTCAAGCGCATTCCCTGTAAGTGACAGTATCCCGGAAGCCAGCGCCCAACTGACAGCCTCCCGCGCCCACACTGCTGTATCGCCCTCGTCCGAATACCAGGACGAGTTATCCGAAAGCGATGTCTCTGCCCCGGAAAATATCGAGTAATTCAGAAAAATGACAGCCGCCTGCTGGCGGCTTACCAGGTCAGCCGGCCCGAACGTGCCATCTCCATAGCCTTTTACTATATCGTTTTCTTCAGCCCACACCACCGGGGCGGCGTACCACGAATCCTGCGCAACATCTGAAAACCTTGCCGCCGCGGATATCACGGGGCTACCCGCATACCGCCAGAGTATGGTCACAAACATAGCGCGCGTGAGATTGGCTTCAGGTTCAAATACCGCTGATCCTGTGCCGTTCATAAGTCCGTTTTCCGTCACGTATTTTACGGCATTATAGCAGCTGTCGGTACTCTTGACGTCGGTATATGGGCACAGCCAGCCCGTGGGATCTTCCGGTGTTTCCGGAGCTTTTTCTATGAGCCGCACATTTTTTAACTGCGGATTACTGTAAACCGCCAGTGTACCATACTCCCAAACTGACTCGAAGTTAAATCCCTCGAAAGAAGAGGCAAGTTTCATCTGGTCATCTGTCAGAGCATTTACACCTGTAACTGTAACGGTACCCGTTCCACCGCCGTTTGTCGTACCCGACGTGGCTGTGCCCTCAAGATAATAACTGTTTTTTACTGTGACCATTCCAGGCGCCGCGGCGAAGTCATACCCGCTTATGCCTCCCGTACCGGGGCCTGTGACCGCACCTGTATTACAGCAGGTGACAACAAAAGCTGATCCTCCCGTCGTTCCCGCTGAAACATAGTTCTGTCCGACGATACCACCCGAGAAATTCCCGCTGGATACGCGCCCCGAATTCAAGCAGTCCTTAACCACGGCCGAGCTTTCCGGAGCAGCTCCGTTCGACCCGACTATGCCGCCGACGTATCCTCCGCCTTTGACATCACCCGTATTAGCGCATTCTGAAACGCCTGCGGTCGCTGGAGCCGAGGACGATGCCGGATTCGCCATGCTCCTGCCGACTACACCTCCGACATTGTAGCTTTTTCCCGTGACATTCCCCGCATTATAACAGCACGAAACATTTACCGTACTTGAAAAATAAGAAGTGTGCGCATAGCTCAGACCGACAATACCGCCGACATATCCCGTTCCCGACACCGTTCCAGAAAACGAACAGCCTGTAACCTTCGAAGAGGCGGCCGCCCCTGCCGAATATGCGTAGCTTCTGCCGACGATGCCACCCGTATAGCTGCCTCCAGCTATATAAGAGCTGCAGACACCCGCATTCTTAACGGCACCGTTTTCCACACAGCCGAAAAGGCCCTGATAATTGTCACCCGTATTTATGTACACGCCGCATATGGCGTGATTGTCACCCTCAAAAATACCCGAAAACGGATTTGACACCGTTCCTATAGGCGTCCATATGTTTGCCGGTGCCTCTGAATTCCATGAATCACAACCCGAAATATCGTTCAAAATTATATCGGCGGCAAGCCTTATATATTCTCCGGCAAAGGACGTTCCTGTGTTTACCGCCCCGGCAAGATATGCCAGCTCTCCTGCGGTCTTTATGATATACGGGTCCTGCTCCGTCCCACCGCCTGAGGAAAAGCCTGAGGTTGTTTTTCCGTCCCAGACGTGGGAAGCCGCCGATGCCGATGCCGATACCGGCAAAAGCGTAACTATAAGACAGATTATCAGGGCGGCGGAGGCCAGCCTGGTTGATCTTTTCACATTTTCCTCCTTTTTCGTAAGTAAATCCCTTCTATATCTTGATTATACCATTTTTTGACGACAAGTCCAAGACCAAGTTCCATTAATAAATTTTTCCAATACGGCGTGCAGCGCAGAAAAATATAAAAATAAAGCCACAAGACCTCTCAGTTTTGTGACTTTATTCTTTAAAAGGCGTTAAGCGGCCGCTGCTTTCTTATTTTTCGTCGCATACTGTATGAGCACAACGCTTAAAACTATCGCTATGCCGCAGAGATCCGTCACAAGGCCCGGATACACCAGCATGAGTCCGCCGGCGACTGAAATCAGCCGCTGCCACCACGGCATTTTTGTCAGCATCCAGCCCTTTACGCCCGAAGCTATTCCGAAAAGCCCGACGAATGCAGTAAATACTATGAGGACGACATACGGGGCGGTTGTGTTTACAAACAGCATTGCCGGATTAAGCGCGAATATATATGGTATTATAAACGCCGCAATTGCGAGCATCGAGGCGTTCAGGGCCGTCTTCATCGGTTTTGATCCCGCTATAGCACTGCCCGCATAGGCTGCGAGAGCGACAGGCGGAGTTATATCTGCGACTATTCCAAAATAGAAGACGAACATATGGGCTGCGAGGGTTTCCACGCCCATCTTCATGAGTATCGGAGCACAGGTCATCGCCATAATAACGTAGTTTGCAGTAGTTGGAACTCCCATGCCGAGGACTATACAAGTCAGCATGGTTAGAAACATTGCAACAAAGAGATATCCGCCGGAGAGGTTTATTATAACTGTTATGAGCCTCCCGCCTATTCCCGTAGTCGTTATAACGCAGGCAATAATTCCGGCGACCGAACATGCGGCGGCGACCGTCAACGTACTGCGGGCGCCGTTTTCGAGCGCGTCAAAAAACTTTCTCAGATTGAGTCGTGTATCTTTCCTGAACATGCTCACGACTATGGCAAGCCCGGTGGCTACGATAGCGGCCATGGCCATTGTTTTTGTGATTATCAGATAGACCAGCAGGATGAGCGGAAAAAGTAAGTAGCCATGCCTTAACAGAAGGCCCCAAAAGCTAGGAAGCTGATCCTTTGGCAATCCGTTCAGACCCATCTGCCTCGCCTCAAGATGAACCATTATGAATATGCCGGTAAAATAGAGAATGGCGGGCAGTATCGCGCGAAGCGCTATATAACCGTACGAGAATCCGGAATACTCGACCATCAGAAACGCTGCAGCCCCCATAATGGGCGGCATAATCTGCCCTCCCGTCGATGATGCGGCCTCCACGGCACCCGCGAATTCCGGCTTGTAGCCGCTCTTTTTCATAAGAGGGATAGTCACGCTTCCCGTCGTGACGGTGTTTCCCACCGACGATCCGGAGACCATGCCGCAAAGTGCGCTCGATATTATGGCTACTTTGGCCGGACCACCCGAGGACGCGCCGGCGATGGAATTGGCCAGTTCGATAAAGAACTGCGATATACCCGTCTTTTCCAGAAACGCACCGAAAATTACAAATAGAACTATAAATGTTGAGCACGCCCTTATCGGTGTTCCGATAACGCCGTCCGCGGTGTAAAAAAGGTTATACACATTGAGCTGGAATGATTTCTGGAACAGCGCGTATACGACGAACGCGGAGGCAACGACCACAATTGGTATACCGACTGCGCGTCGGCAAGCCTCCATCGTGGCGAGGATACCGACTGCCCCCAAAAATATCTCAAAGCCTGATATTCTCATACCGTTTTCAATTATTTCACGGCAGTTAAAGACAAAGTAAAAATACGCCACGGCGCCTGCTAAGCCGATTATAATGTCGTACCACGGGATATAGTTCGTCTTTTTGGCGCCTCTTCTGGCCGGGAATATGAGAAAGACCAAAAAGACCACCATGCCGACGAAGGACGCGCGCTCAATTCGGGTATCCCAATTGGCAAAGAAATTTATATATACGCTGTATAGCGCAAAAAGCACAAGCAGATAGCGGATAATATAACGCGGAGCGCCCTCATAATGACGAACGTTGGACTCCCGGTCATATTTCTCTAAAACATCCTGAACATGGGCCTCAGCCTCCGCCACAGCATCCGGCTTGTTTACGCCGGCTTCCGTTCTGCGTCTGTGTTTATGTTCTCTCTCTGAAAAGGGCAGGTTGCTCCCCTCCTTAATACAATGCAAGTAGATATCTTATCCCTTACAGGAAAATAAAACATGGCTGTTTCTGCCGCACAAACCTCTCAGGCTGTACTCCTTACCGCCAGTCTCCAAAACGTGATCGGACACGGTACCGACAATATAGATCAGATCAGGCACCATGGTATCCATTCCTGATATTATCATTTCTCCGTTTTCGCCGTAGGTCAGCGTCTCGTCCTTTTCCGTTTCAGTTGGGACCCCGGCTCCGAAATCGTAGTATATTGTCTTTATAAGCCAGATGTCTCCGTCTCTTATCTCGTATACATCGGTAACGGGAGTTTTGTTAACGCTGTGTACAAATGTGACAGAGAACTCTTCTCCGTCAGAAACGGGAAAGGCCGCATACGTCTCATGTGTGTCTCTGTCGGAGAGAATGAGACGCTGTCCTTTCATTGAAAAAAGGATAGCTGCAACCGCAACTAAAACAAGCGTCACGGCTGCAGCAATCTTTAATATTCTGTTACCGCGTACTATTACAGAACGCCAACTTCCTTATAATATTTCTCCGCTCCCGCGTGGAAGGGGATTGAAATACCGGAGACGGCGGTATTCACATCGAGTTCCGCTCCCTTGGAGTGGCCGGCTGCGATGTCGTCTTTGTACTCAAAAAGGCCTTTGGTGAACTGATAGATCACATCCTCAGAAACATCATTTCTGGCTACTATCGTTGCCATGACCGCCACACTCTGTACGTCGGAAGCGACGCAGCCGTAAGTCCCCGCGGGGATATTTACAGTGGTGTAGAACCCGTAATCAGCCTTGAGGGCATCGGCATGCGCATCGTCAACCCCGAGAAGATTGAAATCCGTATTGGCTGATAATTCCGTTACGGCAGTGGTGGGGGTGCCGGCGACGACGAACGCAGCGTCTATTGTTCCGTTTTTAAGGGAATCGGCAGAATCGGCAAAGCTCTGATTTGATACGTTAATATCATCAAAGGTAATACCGTAGGCGGCAAGAATCTGCTTTGCGTTGAACTCTGTTCCGGAGCCGGAATCGCCGACTGAGACATTTTTGCCCTTGAGGTCTTCAATCGAGGTTATGTCCTTGCTCGCTATAATCTGAACAACCTCGGGATAGCAGGAAGCAATAGCGGAGAAACTGGTTATAGCGCTGTCGCCCTGGAACATATCGGTCGCAGTATAGGCGTAATACATGACGTCGTTCTGGATGATGGCGAGCTGCGCGTCGCCGGAGTCGAGAAGCTGGACGTTCGCCTTGGATGCGCCGGTGGATTCAACGGTAATATCCATGACGTCGCCGAGTTTTTCATTAAGAACCTGAGACACAACGCCGCAGAACCCGTAATAAGTACCCGAGGTACCGCCGGTGGCCATGGACAGAGATTCGGCCGATCCGCCGCACGCTGCCAGCGCAAAGGAAAAAACGAAGAGAGCCATAAGCAATAATGCAATTTTTCTTTTCATGACAGTAAATTCACCCCAAAATCAATTAAATTTGAATTAAAAAAGATTCCACCATTCATAATGTTAATATTATACATGCATTCAAGTATAAAATCAATATCAAAATGGATAATTAATGTCAGAATATTCATTAATAAATGTGCGTTTTCCGAATAAACCGAAATATTTAAATAGAATGTATATTCACAGCATTCTTTTCAGCTCTTATGCCTTCGCTTGACATGGTACACCCCGCTTGATATAATATTTTCCTGTGAAAATGGTTTTTATATGTTTATTTTCGCCGAAAATGCGGAAATATTCCTTTTGAAAGGAACGTGCGCATATGGCAGTTGACACTCCACTCACCGAATCAGAGCCTAAAAACTTTATACATTCCTATATTGAGGAGGATATCGCCCCGGGAGGTCGCTTTGCAGGCATGGCCGTGCACACCCGTTTTCCGCCCGAGCCGAACGGATACCTTCATATAGGCCACTGTAAGGCGCTCTGCATAGATTTTGGTTCCGCGGTGCAGTTTGGCGGTATGTGCAATCTTCGAATGGATGACACGAATCCTACCAAAGAGGACACGGAATACGTCGATGCCATCAAAGAGGATATCAGGTGGCTGGGTTTTTCATGGGACGACAGGTTCTATTATGCCTCCGACTATTTCGATAAGATGTATGAATGTGCCGTAGGGCTCATAAAAAAAGGCCTCGCCTATGTCTGCCAGCTGACTGCCGATGAACTCCGCGAGTACCGCGGAGACGTAAACACGCCTGCAAAGAGTCCTTTCCGTGACCGCCCCGTTGAGGAGAGCCTTGATCTCTTTGCACGCATGAAGGCCGGCGAATTTCCTGACGGAGCCATGACCCTTCGCGCAAAGATTGACCTTGAGAGCGGAAACTTCAACATGCGCGACCCCGCGCTTTACCGCATAAATCACATGCGCCATCACCGTACAGGCGACAGATGGTGCATATACCCGATGTATGACTTTGCTCATCCCATTGAGGACGCCATGGAGCTCATAACCCACTCGCTCTGTTCGCTTGAATTTGAAGATCACCGCCCGCTCTACGACTGGGTGGTAAACAACTGCGATCTGCCGTCAAAACCGCGACAGATAGAGTTTTCCCGTCTCGGCATAGACCACACAGTCATGTCTAAGCGCAAACTCCGCCAGCTCGTCGAGGGAGGTATGGTCTCCGGTTGGGACGACCCGCGTATGCCCACCCTTTGCGGCCTTCGCCGACGCGGGTATACTCCGAATTCACTTCGCAATTTCTGCGATCGCATCGGCATTGCCAAGGCCGCGTCCACCGTTGAGTACGCTTTTCTGGAGCATTGCCTGCGCGAGGACCTGAATGAGAATGCGCCGAGAGCTATGGCGGTAATCCGTCCGGTAAAGCTCACGCTCACGAATTATCCGGAAGACCTGAGAGAGACCTTTGAGGTCGAGAACAACCCAAATGACGAAAGCACCGGCAAGCGCCCCGTCAGCTTTTCGGGGAGCCTGTGGATCGAGTACGACGACTTTATGGAAGAGCCGGTCAAAAAATATAACCGCCTTTACCCCGGTAATGAGGTACGCCTTAAATCTGCTTACATCATAAAGTCCACCGGTTGCAGGAAGGACGAAAGCGGCAAAGTCGTCGAAGTTTTCGCCGAATATGACCCCGAAACCCGCGGCGGCAACGCGCCCGACGGCAGAAAGGTGCGCGGCACCATACACTGGGTCGACGCGAAAACGTCGGTTGACGCCGAAGTCCGCCTTTACGACAATCTCTTTACCGATGCGGACCCTGATTCCGGAGAAAAGAATTTTCTCGACTGCCTGAACCCCAACTCGCTTGAAGTCATAAAGGATGTGAAGGTCGAGAGTTTTCTCGAAGATGTCGCTGCTCCTGCCTCGTTCCAGTTCCTGCGCCTCGGCTACTTCGCGGCTGATAACCGCGACTCAAAACCCGGCGCTCCGGTATTTAACCGCGCCGTTGCGCTAAAGGACGGATTCAAGGTATCATAGCTAAAAACCCCCGGGGTTGCTATTCTGTTAAAAGTCCGAAACATAAAACAAGCCGGCTTCCGGAGTTATTATCTCCGGAAGCCGGCTTGTTTTGATTTAAAAATGTTCTACCACCTGACGAAGCCGCGGAGTGAGACGACCTGGCTGCTCATACCCTCCGAAAGCCCAGAGGCAAGAAACAGACAGGTATTCGCCAGCGTTTCCGGCTGGACGACATCGCCGCCGGCAGAGAGGATAAACTCGCGCCTGTTAGAGTTTTTGAACATCTCGGTATCCACCGGGCCCGGGCATATGGTGTTACAGCGAATGCCATCCGGCCTCATCTCGTCACCCAGTGCCTGCATAAAGCAGAGACCCGCCGCCTTTGCCGCAGAGTATGGAGAATTGCCGGGCATACCGCGGAGCGCCGTACCGGAGGCAATAAAAACTATGTTGCCGAAGTGCTGCTTTACCATTACGGGGAGGCACGCCTTCGTTATAACCATCACCGAACGCAGATTGATCTTAATGACATCGTCCCAGTCCTTAATCGGCAAGTCGACCAGCGGAGCTTCCTTTGTTATACCCGCGTTGTTTATCAGGATGTCTATTCTCCCGAATTTTTCAGTTATTGCCTGTACAGTCTCCTCAATTTGCTTATCAATACCCATATCGCACTGATAGGAGTATGCCTTCCCTCCGGCGGCCTCGATCTCGGCCCTCACCATATCCAGCGTATCTATATAACGGCCAATGAGTATTACTTCAGCGCCCTCGGACGCAAATTTTTTAGCTGTAGCTTTGCCTATCCCGCGGGACGCACCCGTCACTATCGCCACCTGGTTTTCCAGTAACATTTATTCTCCCTCTTTCTTTTCAGATTTGAACGGATTTATGCCGTCACCAGCGGTTGAAGCCGCGCATTATCAGAGTCTGGCTGTTAGTAACCTCAGAGAGCTCGTCGCACGCGAGAAACAAGATGCCGTTGGCTATGACCTCCGGCTTGAACACGTCGCCTCCGGCTTTGAGGATGAATTCACGCCTCTCAGATTTTTGAAACATCTCCGTATCGATGGGGCCGGGACAAATTACGTTTATCCGAACGCCGGTACGCTTCACTTCATCTCCGACAGCCTCGGACATCTGCTTAAGCCCTGCCTTGGATGCGGAATATGCGCAGCTGCCGGGAAGACCCCTTATGGCTGCCGCTGAGGCCACATTCACAATGCTTCCCTTTTTCTGCTCGAGCATTATGGGAAGGACCGCCTTCATCATGACCATTGGCGCCCGAAGGTTCATGTTCATGATCTCATCCCATTCATCATAGGAAAGATCAAGTAGTTTTTTTTCTTTTGATATTCCGGCATTGTTCACGAGGATATCTATTTTGCCGAAATCTTTCTTTATCATATCAATCGTTGAGAAAATCTGGTCGTCGTCCAAAAGGTCGCAGACATAGGCCTTGGCCTTACCGCCCTTTTCCTCGATTTCTTTTCTGACTTTTTCGAGAGCTTCAAGTCTGCGGCCTATAAGAATGACGGTTGCGCCCTCTCTTGCAAAAAGCAACGAAGTGGCCTTACCTACGCCCCGGTTCGCGCCGGTAACGATCGCAATTTTGTTCTCAAGATACATAATTCCCCTTCTTTCAATTTGTTTTGTACTGTTTCGTCGGTTTCAAAGAATGCCGGTGCAGACAACACAAAATACTCAGTATATTCTTAGTTAAATTATAGCAGAATGCCAATTAATCGGCAATAAAAATTAGTGCTTCCGGTCTCAACATTTTCGTAGGATATACAATAGCAATGTAAATTGACTTTTGGCAGCAAGAGGATATAATAATTACATAGAAATTAAAAAGCGCAGAAAAGGAGATGACCCCATGAGAAACCAGACAGTTCAGACACTCAAAAAGATGGAAACCCGGGGGTTTGCCGTACATGCCTTCGAAACAGCTGATGAAATGCGTAATTTCGTGCTGTCCTCAATCAGTGATGGGCAGTCCGTCGGTTTTGGCGGCTCCATGACCTCGAAGCAGCTCGGTCTCTACGAGGCTCTCAGCGGACGCGGCAACCCCGTTTACTTCCACTGGATGGTCCCCCCGGAAGAAAGGCCTGCTACTATCAAAAACGCTCATGCGGCGGACATCTATATCATGAGCAGCAACGCGGTAACGGAAGACGGCGTTCTCATTAACATCGACGGCAACGGCAACCGGATAGCGGCTATGCTGAACGGACCCAAAACGGTTTTTATACTGCTCGGGGAAAATAAGTTCTCCGGCGACAAACACGAGGCTCTCGCTCGGGTAAAAGCCACCGCTTGTCCGCCAAACGCGCGCAGACTTGGTCTCGACACCCCATGCGCAAAGCTGAACCGCTGTACCGACTGTTCCTCTCCTCAGCGTATGTGCAATTTTACGGTATATACCGAGCGTGTGCCGGCAGGCAGGACGTTCCATGTCTGTGTCGTTCCGGAAGAACTCGGATTTTGAAAAAATCAAATAAAAAAACCGGCTCCGCAGCTTAATGAACTGCGGAGCCGGTTTTTTTATGCTGTCAGATATCGCGTCTCTTATAAACCAGCACCGAAATTGGAATCGATACGATACTTGCAATGACTGCGGCAGCAACCATTATGGCCAAAAATCCCGTAACATCCATCCCGATGGATCCGGTGATCCCTTTTTCCGAGAAGATAAAATATGCCGCTATCAAAGCCGCGGTCAGCACCATGAACAGCAGCCTGCCCTTTTCAACGCCCAGCCGGAAGATAAGCGGGAAATTGATGGCCTGGAGTAAAATTCCAACGCATGTTATCGAAGCAAGTTCCAAAAACATATCCGTGCCGACCGGAGTCTTTGTATAAAAGGCATACCCCGCCTTTCCCGCCGCGGAGAGAAGCGCTGCAGCCAGAATGCACATATATCCCAAAATGTATTTGCTCAAAACAATGCTCTCCGCTGAATACGGCAGCATGGCGGCGAGCTTATCCCATTTTGACCGCTCGTCATAAGCGAGCGCTGTTATGGGCAGCAGGGCGGAATAGCAGACCGCAAACGCCGACATTGAATATCCCGGCATCAGCGATAACACAGCAAACATCAGAAGAAAAAACTTAAGCTGCTTTGTTAGCGTGTATATGTCCTTAATAAGCAGTCCCTTCATCATTTTTTGTCCCCCTTCACTAAGAAAAGAATAATATTCTCGACACTGGTTTTCTCAACCCGGATTGCTGAGGACACGGCCCTGCGCCTGACGAGTGCCTCCACCCCGTAGTCCGAAATCCTTTTTCCCACCACCGCCTCGGAAGGGACAGCCTCAAACCCGGCCTTCGGCATGCAAACCATGCCGTATTCCTCAAGCAGCGCGTCTTTCTCTTTGAAAAAAATCAATTTTCCTTTGTGTATAAACGCAATATAGTCGCAGAGCTTTTCAAGATCGCTTACAATGTGCGAGGATATCAGAATCGAATGGCTCTCGTCCCTCGTGAACTCGTTGAATATGTCCAGAATCTCGTCACGGACTATTGGATCGAGCCCGCTTGTCGCCTCGTCCAGTATGAGGAGCTTTGGGTTATGCGAGAGGGCCACTGCAATGGCGAGCTTCATCTTCATTCCACGCGAAAAATCCTTGAACGACTTATTCTGCGGCAGCGAGAAGCGTTTTAAATAGTCAAAATACCTCTTTTCGTCCCAGCGCCTGTAAGTACTTTTCATTATTCCGTTCACATTCTTCGCCGTGAGAATTTCAGGAAAATAGGCTTCGTCCAGGACAATGCCGATATCTTCCTTCACTGAGTCAAATTCGGGGCTCTTGCTGTCACAGCCGAGAACCTTCACCTGCCCTTTATCACTCTTGACGGCGTTCATTATGAGTTTTATCGTTGTGGTCTTGCCGGCGCCGTTTTCTCCGACTAAACCCATGATGCAGCCTGAAGGAAGCGTCAGGTTTATATCGTCCAATGTGAAGTCCTTATACCTTTTGCCGAGTCCCCTGATCTCCAGTGCGTTCATTTTTGGTCCTCCTCATTTAAAATGCGGAACATTTCTATGAGCTCATCGTTCGTTATTCCGCACGCCCCCGCAAGCTCCGATATCTTCTGCATATAATTCTCTATAGTTTTAAAATACTCTTCCCGCACGAGCTCCATATTTTTCTTGGCGACGAAACATCCCTTCGCCGCCACGGTGTAAATGTAACCGTCCTTCTCAAGTTCGTCGTAAGCGCGTTTAGTTGTAATGACGCTGATTCTCAGATCCTTGGCCAGCATACGAATCGATGGGAGAGCCTCGCCCTCCGTGAGCCTGCCCGATATTATCTGGCTTTTTATCTGTGTGTAAATCTGGTCATATATCGGCTGATCGCTCGAATTGCTTATTATGACATCCACCGCTCCGCCCCTCCCGAATACTGTATATGCACAGTATATACAGTATATTCGATTTTGTCAATATAATTCTCCATAAAGAAGCAGCGGCCCGTCTGGCCGCCGCTTCTTTGTGTTTTACCTTAATTTTTTAAAAAAATCTCCAAGAACCGCACGGCAGTCCTCCTCAAGAATGCCGCCAACTATCTCAGGCGAGTGCCCGTACCTCTCCATAAATAGGTTGATGACACTGCCGCATGAACCTGTGTTCTCGTCCCGCGCGCCATAAAAAACTTTTTTTATACGTGAGTTTATGATCGCCCCCGCGCACATGGGGCACGGTTCCAACGTCACATAGAGGCTGCAATCCGAGAGCCGCCAGTCCCCCTTTTTTGCGCACGCCTCAGTTATGGCCTCAATCTCAGCGTGGGCACAGGCGTTTCTGTCCTCTTCTCTTCGGTTCCGGCCCCGGCCAATTATATTTCCGTCCCCGTCCGTGACTATGCAGCCGACAGGCACTTCTCCAGCGCGCTCAGCCTCTTGTGCAAGCCTAAGCGCTTCCGTCATATACTTTTTGCAGTCCATAATGTCACTCCCTTTCGGGATAGTATCATATGTTCCAAAAAAATACAATCATCCTCCTGAATAACAGAGCGCAAAAAGGGAAATAATCACCACATGATTACTTAATTACATTACACAGGAGGTCACAAAATGGTCGTAAGCGATATCATGAACAAAAGCGTAGTATCCGTATCTCCGGACGAACCGGTCACTCTCGCCGCGCGTCTCCTCTATCGATATAATGTCGGATCGCTGCCCGTCTGCACAGCCGACGGAAAGCTGCGCGGCATGGTTACCGACCGTGATATCGTCCTGCGCTGTGTCGCCATGGAGTCTGACCCTGAGACGACTCCCATCCGCGAGGTCATGTCACGGAGCGTCATAACCGCAAGTCCGTCGGATGATGTCTCCCGGGCGTCAATGCTCATGGCGGACGCCCAAATCAGAAGGCTGCCCGTTGTGGAAGATGGGAAAGTCGTAGGCATAGTGGCACTTGGCGATATGGCAAAACGTAGCACCTGCAACATGGAAGCATCCAAGGCGCTGTCCGAAATCTCCTCCAACGTCAGAAGAGACTGACACATACACCAAATTTCAATGCAGTCCGGCGCCTGAAACATATTTTCAGGCGCCGGATCATTTTATCTGGGATTCTTTAATGCTTCCGGAAAAATAATTGTGCGCTTTCAAATTCCAGTATACCAAACCGGGACAGCTGTGATATCATAGCCTCAAAAAGGAGGCGTGAAATGAAAGCGATTATGAAGACACGTCCGGCGCCGGGAGCGGAACTGCGAAACATACCAATCCCCGAAATAAAAGAGGACGAACTCTTGGTTAAACTCCGGGCGTCGGCGCTCTGCGGCTCGGACAAGGACGTTTACGAATACACGCCGTCTGTCGCAGCGCAAAACCTCCCGATGCCGTTTGTCATGGGTCACGAACTCTTTGGCGAGGTTATTGAGACGGGGCAAAACGTCACCGGGTTTCTCTCCGGAGACATGGTCGCCAGCGACAGCCATATGCCGTGCCTCTCCTGTTATCTCTGCAACACGGGAAAGCGCCACCTGTGTATGAAGCGGGGCGTTCTCGGCCGGCGCAAGGACGGCTGCTTTGCCGAATACATGGCCCTTCCCGCCGTCGCCGCAGTAAAAATGGCTCCGAACATGAAGCCGGAACACGGCCCTCTTTTGGAACCATTGGGCGTCGCCATACACGCGGCGCAGAGAGTGAATCTCTCCGGCTGTTCTGTCCTCGTCACCGGACTGGGCACCATCGGCATGATGCAGGTGGACGTTGCGAGGCTCATGGGGGCAAACCGCATAATAGCATGTTCGACGAGTGACGAAAAGCTCCGGACAGCGTGCAGGTATGGGGCAAATCACGGCGTAAACAGCAGAAAGACCGATGTCCTGGACGAGGTAATGCGCCTCACCGGCGGTAACGGCGTGGACGTGGTCTTTGAGATGTCAGGAGCACTGCATCTTTATAACCTCGGCATAGACTGCCTCTCAAAGGGTGGAACGCTTGTGTCGGTCGGGCTTTTCAACGAGCCTGTCGTCATAGAGGATTATAATTCGCGTGTCATCCGCAGCGAACGGACGCTCACCTCCGTCTTCGGCCGTCTCATGTTCGAGACGTGGGCGGTCACGAAGGAATTTTTGTCACTAGGGCGCATAGACCTCGACCGCTATATCGGCGCTGTACTGCCGCTTGAGGAGTTCGGCCACGGCGTCGAGCTGTCGAAAAAGGTACTCGGACGAATAATCTACAAACCATAACCCCATTCAAACGTCTTTTGATGATGGGTAAGCAGTGCAATAGACATAAAATCATAACGGCTTCCGGGGCATACACCTCGGAAGCCGTTTTTTATTTTGCCAACACAGGTAAAATCTTTTTCAGTTTTTCAGGCTGTGCAGCGGCGCGGGAATACGTCCGCCGCGCGCGACAAAATCGGCGCTGGATTCGCCGTGAACCGGCATAACCGGGGCCTTGCCCAAAAGTCCGCCGAAATCCACACAATCGCCGACGTTTTTTCCCGGCGCGGGTATAACGCGCACCGCCGTCGTCTTGTTGTTGACAACGCCTATGGCGGCCTCGTCCGCTATTATGGCGGCTATTGTCTCAGCGCTCGTATCTCCCGGGACTGCTATCATATCAAGCCCGACGGAGCAGACGCAGGTCATGGCCTCGAGTTTGTCTATCGTAAGCACGCCCTTTTCCGCTGCCGCTATCATGCCAGCGTCCTCAGACACCGGTATGAACGCGCCTGAGAGACCGCCGACATGGGAGGACGCCATAACGCCGCCCTTTTTAACCGCGTCATTGAGAAGCGCGAGCGCCGCCGTTGTCCCGTGGGTGCCGGTGCACCCGAGGCCCATCTCTTCCAGAATATCAGCGACGCTGTCTCCTATTTCCGGAGTCGGCGCGAGTGAGAGATCGACTATGCCGAAAGGCACGCCGAGCCGCTGCGAAGCCTCTCTGGCTACAAGCTGACCCATGCGGGTTATACGGAACGCCGTCTTCTTTATTGTCTCCGCCACCACGTCAAACGGTTCTCCCTTGCAGCTCTGAAGCGCCTTATGGACGACACCGGGCCCGGAAACGCCGACGTTTATAATGCACTCCGGTTCGCCCACTCCGTGGAAAGCGCCCGCCATGAAAGGGTTGTCCTCCACCGCGTTTGCAAACACAACTAATTTGGCGCACCCCATACCGCCGCGGTCTGTTGTTACCTCAGCCGTCTTTTTTACGGTTTTGCCCATAAGCGCGACCGCGTCCATGTTTATTCCGGCGCGGGTTGTGGCGACATTCACGCTGGAACAGACGCGTTCGGTCACTGAGAGCGCCTCCGGTATCGCGGCTACAAGTCTGTGGTCGCCTATCGTGAAGCCCTTATGCACAAGTGCCGTGAAACCGCCGATAAAGTTCACTCCGACGGCCTTCGCCGCCTTATCCATGGCGACGGCAAACGGGACATAGTCCTCGGTTTCACAGCTCTCGCAGGCGATGGCTATGGGCGTCACCGATATCCTCTTGTTGACTATTGGGATGCCGAATTCCTTCTCTATGTCCTCGCCGGTTTTTACAAGGTTCTCCGCCTGTCTTACAATTTTGTCATATATCTTGCCGCAGCAGACTTTGACGTCCGGATGGGCGCAGTCACGTATGGAAATTCCCATCGTTATTGTACGGATATCGAGGTGCTGTTGGTCGATCATCTCAATGGTCTGTAATATCTCGCCGAAATTTATCATAATATCCCTCTCAAGCGCCCCAGAGCGCAAAATGTAATAAAAACCTCCCGCATACGGAAGAACTCCGACCGCCGAATAGGCGGCTGGAAGCGCATTATTATGTATACGTGATTTTCCACGTTAATCCTCTTATATGCGGTGCATCGCCTCAAAAATATCCTCACGCTGTATGCGGACGGAGAGGCTCCTCTCCGTGCCGCGCTCCCTTAGAATCTGAGCGAGCTCGTCGAACGGCGTCTCACATCCTGAGGTGTCGACCATCATTATCATCGTAAAATAGCCCTGAAGCACCGTCTGGCTTATATCAAGTATGTTAACTCCGTGCTCCGCCAGAAGCGAGCAAACGCCCGCCGCTATTCCGACTTTATCTTTACCTAAGACCGTTACAATCGCTTTCATTGTTTTTCCTCACTTTGTATAGAATAGTTCAGTTCGTCCAGCGTCAGTTCAAACGCCGGTATAAAGTTTTCAAGGAAGTATACCACCTCCGGCATGTCAAGCGCAAGGAGCTTCTCTTTCGTCTGCCGTGCCGCCGTCAAAAACTCGCTGTTGCCGGCTTTCAGCTCCTCAAGGCACTTTATGTATGCCGAGAGAGTGTCGGCCGCCTTGATGATATCGCGCGTATTGTCCGGGACCTCAATAAGTTTCTCGTATGCGGGGCGAATCTCCCTGGGAAGCGTGGAGAGAAGCTTATTATCTGCGAGCTTTTCGACCGCCTTATAGGCCGACATTATTTCAGGATTGAAGTACTTGACCGGAGTTGGCATGTCCCCCGTGAATATTTCGGAAGCGTCATGAAACAGCGCGGCAGCGGCCGCCTTGTCCGGTTCGGCGTCTCTTCCAAAAACGTCGCGCCGGATAACAGCGAGCGCGTGAGCAATGACCGCAACCATATGCGAGTGCTCCTGCACATTTTCAGGCGAAAAGTTCCTCATGAGCGACCATCGCCCGATATTCTTCATACGTGATACGAGTGCAAAAAAGTTATATGACATAACTAACCTCCCATGTATTCCTGTGAACAAATTTAAAAATAAGGCCCCCGTGCGCGGGAGGTTACTGCACTTAAGTTTCGGTCTGCGCTTATGCAGGCAGGAAAATTGCTATTAATAGTGGATCATGTAAAATTGTTTCATTATCCACTTTTTACATCATGCCGCCGGATTCGGCTGGTCGCCGCCCGCGACGGCCTTGAACCTCCATTTGCCCGATAGGTACCGTACCCACATTATTATGAGCGCAATTATCCACCCGACCGGCAGCGTCACCCACCCCGCGCTGTAGCCCAGCCATCCCATATATACGCCTGCATAGGAAAGGGCTACGCGAACGAAAAGCGACAGTGCGGAGGAAAACGACAAGATCATAACATCCCCCGCTCCCTGCAAAAATCCGGATAATGAAGTAAATACGGCAAATATTATAAAAAAGTAAGAGAGAAAACGTATCTGTTCAACAGCTCTCTCAAGCGATTCATCAGCAAGGCCGAAGAGGCCTGCTACCGGTCTTGCCGTCGCAAAGAGCAGAACACAGATAAAAACCGACATCACCATCGACATCTTCATTGTCTCTATCAGGCCGCGTTTTGCACGGTCAAGCTTACCCGCGCCGATGTTCTGCCCCACAAAAGCGGAGAGCCCTGCCTGAAAACCGAAGCACGGCACAAATACGAACTGATCTATACGCGTGCCGGCCGTAAATCCCTCTATACTTGTCTGTCCAAAGCCATTGACAAGCCTCTGCATGGCCAATATGCCAAAAGAAATTATGCTCTGCTGTATGGAGAGCGGAACGCCGAGTTTCAGTATCAAGAGGCATTTGCTTACCGAAAATTCAAGGGCAATCTTGACATCTGTAAGCTTGCGGCGGAGATAAATATACGAGACAACGGCGCACGCTCCCTGGGATATGACCGTCGCTGCTGCCGCACCCGCAACACCCCATTTGAAAACCGCAACGAAGAGAAGATCAAGCGCGATATTAGCCCCTGATGTGACGGCGAGAAAAATGAACATCGCCTTAGAATCGCCCAGACTCCTCATTATGGAAGCCAAACAGTTGTAAATAAACTGAAAAAACAGACCGATACAGTAAATTTTGAAATATGACTCAGCCAGCGGAAGAATGTTCTCCGGCACATTAAGCACCGTATCCAGCAAAAATGGGGAGACTAAAATGCCGATAACCGAGAAAGCAGCGCCGACGGCACCCATAAAGATTATCGCCGTGCATATCGCTTCTTCCATATCCTTATGCTGCTTTGCCCCGAAGTATTGTGCCACAGCGACTCCGGCCCCTACGCCAAGACCTATCGCAAAAGCCAGAAAAAGCACCGTCATCGGGCCGCATGTGCCGACTGCGGAGAGCGCCGTTCCTCCAACAAAATTTCCTACCACTATGCCGTCCGCCGCGTTATAGAGCTGCTGAAGGAAGTTGCCTCCCATTATAGGCAGAGTGAAAAGTAAAATAACCTTCCATTCCCCGCCTTGGGTCATATCTTTTTTCAACGGGTGACTTTTCTCCCCCTTAAAACATCTTTTCTTATGAGTATCTCCAAAATCGGCATTAGTATCATATCACGGGCAAAATTCAATGTAAAGTGTACGGCGCCTCAGGCCTGCGGTTTTTCAAAAACTGACGCAGTCCACTTGAAATTGAAGTCATTTGAATGTATACTATATCAATAAAGATAATTTTGGAGGAAACGCAATGAACCGTACGGATAAAGAGAATTATTACCTTGATATCGCCGAGTCCGTCCTCAAGCGCTCCACCTGTCTGCGCCGCCAATACGGAGCAATAATTGTATTAAATGATGAGATAATCGCGACCGGCTATAACGGCGCGCCACGCGGAAGAAAGAACTGCGCTGATATCGGCTCCTGCACCAGAGACGAGCTGGGGATCCCCAGCGGGCAACGCTACGAGCTCTGCCGCAGCGTCCACGCAGAGGCAAACGCCATAATCTCCGCCGCCCGCAAGGACTGCATTGGGGCGACCCTCTATCTCGCCGGCCGCAGCAGCAAGACGGGAGAACTCCTCTCCGACACAATGCCGTGCTCAATGTGCCGCCGATTTATCATAAATGCCGGCATTAAGCGCGTCCTGTGCCGTACAAGCGAAGATACCTTCACGGAAGTAAATGTTCGCGACTGGGTCTACGACGACGATTCGCTCTCTATCAGGCTATAAGCCTTTTCAATTTCATATGCGCTGAAGAATCGCGGTACGGCTCGAGCCGTACCGCGATTTTGCACGCTCAAAACAATCTGTAACGAAATTTGTTTTTCCAGGTTTTACATACGAAAGCAAGGTGAAAACGTGGCCGACTTTGAGGTTATATACGTCAATACTTCACGAGGAGGCAAAAGCGAGCGTGTATATAATCCAAATCATTTTTCCGGCGGCGTGCACGGCGGAAAAATACCCCGACCCGCGGCAAATCGTGACACGGAACCGGGGTTTCTTCAAGGGGCATTGGATGCCCCTTAAAGGCTGTCTACAAAGTTGACAGCCGAATGCCCGTCCTCATCAGAGAACGGGCATTTGTTACTTTTAGTCTGTCACGTAGGGTAAAAGCGCGATCTGGCGCGCCCTCTTTATCGCTTCTGTGAGCTCGCGCTGGTGCTGCGCGCAGGTACCAGTCGTTCTGCGGGGCAGTATCTTGCTGCGATCAGAAATGAAGCGGCGAAGCTTGACCGTATCCTTATAATCGATGGCAGGGCCCCTATCAACACAGAACTGACAAACTTTTTTGCGCTTGCGTCCGTGACCTCTGTTGTCTCTCTCGTTAGCCAAGTAAAAAACCTCCAATCATTGAGTATTTATGAAAATAATTATTACCAAATTAGAACGGCAGGTCGCCATCATCGTCATCCAGCTCGGCAAAACCGGAGTTGGAGACCGGATCGGAATATCCGCCGCTACTCTGTCTTTCGCCCGCGGGGGAAGAATCTCCGCTCTCACGGTCTTTTTTACTGTCGCCGAAATAGACGTTGTCCGCGATAACCTCAGCTGAGCGGCGCTTACCGCCGTCCCTGTCTGTCCAATCGCGGATTTGAAGCCTGCCTGAAACTACCGCCATACGGCCCTTGGCGAAGTACTTGGAAACAAATTCCGCCGTGCTCCTCCACGCCACGATGTCGATAAAATCGGTCTGTTTATCGCCGTCCTTGGCTCCGAAATCCCTGTCGACGGCGAGTGAAAACGAAGCGACCGGCGTTCCGGTCTGCGTACGCCGGAGCTCAGGATCGCGGGTGAGTCTGCCCATAAGTGTTATATGGTTCAGCATTTCATCTCCCCCTTACTTGCATACAGTAATGAGGGAACGCATTATTCCGTCCGTGATCTTCAGAACACGGTCGAGCTCCGCCGGAAATTCGGGGCCGGACGTGAACTTGGTAAGGACATAATACCCCTCGGGCTTGTCATTGATCAGATAAGCGAGCCTGCGCTTTCCCATCTCTTCAAGCTCACCGAGCGTACCGTTCGCTTCGATAAGCGCTTTGAATTTTTCTACCAGAGCCTTAGTATCCTCTTCTCCCTTATCGGGGTCGATGATGTACATGAGCTCATAGTTGGCTGACGTTTTAGCCATTTTTTTGCACCTCCTTTTGGACTTATGGCCCCCGCTCTTAGGCGGGGACAAGGATTTGCCCGCAACACAGGCTCATTAATTATACACGAAAATACACCTTTGTCAACAAAAAACGCACCCTTTAGTACATTTTATAATACCAAAAGGCGCGCTTTTTATGTTTTTCTATTTAAATCATTATGTTTTTCAGTTTACCAATACCCTCAAGCTCGACCTCTATTACATCTCCGGGTTTCAGCCAATCCTGTTTATCCGCCGGATAACCCGCGATGACGCCATTAGGCGTTCCGGTGAATATGAGGTCGCCGGGCTTCAGCGTAATTGTCTCGGAGATATAGCTGACAATATGGGAAGTGTTAAAGATGAGATCGTTAGTGTTGGAATTCTGACGAAGCTCGCCGTTTTTGTAGCACTTGATGTCCAGATTGTCGCCGTCCACATCGGTTGAGATGACGGGGCCGACGGGGCCGAAGCCGTCCGTGGCTTTGCCAATCATCCATTGGCCGCCGCGGTTCATCTGCAGATAGCGGTTGGACAGGTCGTCGCCCGCGGTAAAACCAAAGATATAGTCTTTGGCCTCTTCCTTGGAGACACCCTTGGCCTGCTTGCCGATGACGATGACAAGCTCCGCCTCGTAGTCGTATTCCTTATATGCCCTGGGGAGGAATACTTCCTCGCCGTTAGCGCTAAGCGAGGACGCGAATTTGTTGAACAGAACCGGGTTCTCGGGGATGGCATGGTGTGTCTCTTCAGCGTGCTTCCTGTAATTGAGACCGACGCACATGATCTTCTCGGGGTTCGTCACGACAGGTGCGTACTTCACATCGGCCAGGAACTCCACCGCGCCCTTTTCGATCTTTTCGAGGACTTGCATGCCCTCTTTACCAGCCTTTATGGCGCCTTTCATGCATTTAGGGGCCTGTACGCCCAGCTTTTCGGCGGCCTCGGCCACATCGATAATACCCTTATCGGTCTGAATACCCAGGCAGATCTCCCCGCCCTTCAAAAATTGCAGCAGCTTCATATAATGTCTCCCTTCTGAATTGGCGCCTGTATGGCGCTTTTGCGTTTCGGATGGAGATATTATATATTGCCGGTACTTATATTTCAATCACCTTTTTTGCAGGTCGGCCTACAGGCGGCGGTTATTTCTGACCCTGCACATCCGGCAGGCTGTCGAAACCCTTCCGGAGATCGGCGTCCGTCGGAATATAATCTGTCATTGTGCCTTTGTTATACTCCTGATAAGCCGCGAGGTCGAAATAACCCGTGCCGGTGAGTCCAAACAGTATGGTCTTTTTCTCGCCCGTCTCTTTGCATTTGAGCGCCTCGTCAATAGCCGTACGGATGGCATGGCTGCTCTCCGGCGCGGGGAGTGTTCCCTCGCTGCGGCAGAACATCGTAGCCGCATCGAAGACCTTGCTCTGTTCCACGGAGACTGCGCTGAGAAGGCCGTCGTCTATGAGCTTAGAAATAATGGAATTCATGCCGTGATAGCGCAGACCGCCCGCGTGATTGGGGGAGGGCATAAACCCGTTTCCGAGGGTGTACATCTTAATGAGCGGCGTTGTCTTGCCCGTATCACCGAAATCATAGGCGTATTTGCCGCGTGTCATGGATGGGCAGCTCGCCGGTTCCACCGCGATAAATTCAATATTGTTCTTGCCCTGTAGCCTGTCGGCCATATACGGGGCCATAAGTCCGCCGAGGTTCGATCCGCCGCCCGCACAGCCGATTATGATATCCGGCGTAACGCCGTACTTATCCAACGCCGCTTTCGCTTCGAGTCCTATTACGCTCTGGTGCAGAAGGACATGGTTCATAACGCTGCCGAGCACATAACGGCAGTTCTCTGTTTTGGCCGAGACCTCAATGGCCTCCGAGATCGCGCAGCCGAGGCTGCCACCGGTTCCCGGATTCTCCGCCAGTATCCTGCGGCCCACTTCCGTCGTATCCGAAGGGGACGGGATAACACTCGCCCCGTAGGTCTCCATCACGGCCTTGCGGTAGGGCTTCTGTTCGGCGGACACCTTGACCATGTAAACGGTAAGTCCCAGACCGTAAAAGCCGGTCGCCATGGAGAGGGCCGTACCCCACTGGCCGGCGCCCGTCTCGGTGGTGACGCTTGTGAGTCCCTGCTCTTTGGCGTAATACACCTGCGGGACGGCGGAATTCAGCTTGTGGCTGCCTGAAGTATTGCTGCCCTCAAATTTATAGTATATTTCTGCGGGCGTATCCAAAAGTTTTTCAAGATTATAAGCCCTTATTACCGGTGACGGCCGGTACATTCTGTAAAATTCACGGACACCTTCGGGGATCTCGATGAACTTATCGGTCGAGTTCAACTCCTGCTCGGAACACTCGCTGCAGAAGAAGTGTTTCAGGTCCTCGGCCTTAATCGGCTCTCCCGTTCCCGGATTCAGCATGGGCGGCAGCGCTTCCGGCAGATAAGCCTGAAGGTTCAGCCAATATTTGGGCATCTCTTCTTCCGTGAGATAAATTTTATAAGGTACGTTTGCCATATTAACCTCCATTCATTCCGCGCACCGACGTATCATTAAGCCCCACAATTGAACGGAGGTTAATGGCATGTGCTGCGGTTGCCGCTTGTCGGCGAGCGGCACGCCTTTTTGAATTAATAATGTGATTAATCACACTATTAATTCTCCTTCTGTGAGGCAAAAGGCATAAAAAAACCCTTGCCTCTGCATAAAATACTTGCAGGGACAAGAGTAACAACTCCTGCGGTACCACCCGGCTTGGCGAAATTCGCCCACTCAGCGCACACTGTCATGTGCCGGCCTTTTTTAACGGAGAGCCTTCTCCGTCGCCCCTAAAGGTCCCCCTCTCGGTTTGCCCTCCCGGGTCCATTCGTCACGGCCTCCGTACCGCGGTCACATCATCCGCAGCTCTCTTTAACGGCCAAACCGTAATTACTCTTCCCAGTCATCGGTTTTTAATAATATATATTGTATAATATTCCTGTTGTTTATATTTGTCAACAGGAAAAATTTCTGCCGCAGCGCAGCATGGCGGCGGCTCGCGCCGCTCCCTAAAAAACTTTCTCAGATAATACGCCGCCGCGTAAACTTACGCGGCGGCGTATATACATCAGGCCAGATCCTCAAAAACCTTATCAGGCGGCACGTCGAGCTGCTCCGGATTTTTCAGATAGCTGCGCATATAGCGAAACGCGGTTGCGAAATAATATCCGTCGCATATTCGCTCATCGATGGTGGCCGTATAGTCGACATATTTTTTCTCGGCGACGGTGCCGTCCTTCTGGACTTCATAAGCCTTTCTCTTTGCGCCGAAGGCGAGAAAAACCGGCAGATCGCCAAAGTTATACAGATGGTGATGTATCGTCGGTATGCCGAGGGACCCCATGTCGGTAATAACCATCGTTCCGTGAAAAGGACTCGCGTTTAAGAGCGACTGCGGAAGTATGCCGAAATAGTCCAGTATTTCAATTATCCATACGGCGAACTGGAGAATAAGGCGCGGTATCCTCATTAGGGCGTTTGCGACGTTGTCGGTATTGGATTCCTCTTCGCCGCTCTTTACCTTTTCTATTTGCTCATTCATCTTATAATAGACGTCTGTTATCGTGTCAGTCGGCTCAAAGATTACCTTTATAGACGTCTCACTGGCCTCTGTCGTCATTGCCTTTTTAACAGTCATTACGATCTCTATGTTGTTCCTGGAATAGATAAACCGCCCCGCTATGAACCGGTTAAGCGCCGGGCGCTGGCTAACCATCCTGACATAAGAAGCCACAAATATATGCAGGAGTCCCAGGCCCTTTAACCCCTCGTTCCGCTTCTTCAGAATAAACTTATCCGTCTCCGTCAGCTCGACGCTGTCCTTAAAAAGGTTGGAGGCATCATTGCGTTGTTTCATTATATAAGGGGTAAACGCGTTATACGCATCCAGGGTACGCAACCGATGGCCGCCTTTTCTGTCGCCAAAGCGTCTCTTTCTCTTTTCTTCCGCCATATCAATGCACCTCTTTCAAATCCGCACGCCTTCTCACGGTGGGATTTAACAGTGAGTTTATAATTGGATATTATAAATGTATTTCCTATAATAATCAAATACTTTCTTTATCACAATCTTAGCGAAAAAATTCGCCCGGCGACGAGCACTGGGCGAATTATCTTTACTGTTATTTACCGGCTCTTCTATCTTTTGCAAAATCAACGGCCTTCTGCCAGCCGTCCTCGAACTTGCTGCGGAACAGGGCAACCGGACCGTATTCCACATAGTCCTCGGGCTTCAGAACGCCCATGTAGTACGCCTTTCTGAACGTATCGCACTTTTCGGTCAGCTCATCGATTACCTCGTCCGGTGTGGGCATAAAGAATCTCTGAACCACAGCCGGGTTCTCGTCGATGAGGTTCTTTGCGGTTCCCTGCCAGTTTATTGTCACGCCGCCGTCAATGCCGACGAGCTCCGTAAAGTGGTGAAGTCCTCTCGCTCCGCCGTCGAGGAATCCGACCTGCGGCCAGTGGGCGCGTGTAACCGCGCGGATTTTTTTAGCCACCGCGACACCTGCATGCCACACGGCGTCCTCGGACACGTCAATGCCCAGTCTGCTCACTTCCTTGCCGAGGTACTCATCAAAGATGCCCGCGATATGCGCATACATCATCACCGGTGGATTTTTCATTGAGGCCATGGTCTTCTCGCACAGCCTGCAGACATCGGTAACCTGCTGGATGGACATAATTTCGGTGGCAAGGACAGGAACACTCTGCTCCACCAGATGGTCTATGGCCTTTAAACCCTCGGGAACGGCTGGGATCTTCATCATGATGTTTTTAAAATTCCTTCTGTCATGCTGCGCCCGCTCGATTATATAATCGGCCGCTTCCTTGAAGGGATCCTCCTGAAGGGTAACATAACCGTACTTTCCATTGGACTGCTCAAAAAGGGGCATGAAAATTTCGGCTATGTTCTCTATAAGTTTGTTCTGAAGCTTTGCGACAGCGAGAGCGTCGTCCGGCTCGGTCTTCATTATGTCGTCCAGAATTGCGGCCGCGTAGTCTTTCTCGACGGGGTCGGTCAGCATCTTCCACACAAAAGAAGGGTTCTGTGTACAGTTAACCGCGCCGTGCCCGATAGCGAGCCTTGCCTCTTCTCTTGTCACATTATTGATCCAGAACCTAGTCGGCGTCTGTGCCTGGACCCTGTGGAAATAGGTCTTGGAAATATCGCTCATCACTGTTTCCTCCATATTTTTAATAATAAATCATTCTGTATATTTATATGTATAGTAAAAGCTATACACAGCCGAAGGCAAAAGCCATATCCTTATAACACATTTGTCCCTTTTTCATGGTCAGCTTCGGCACTAAAAGCTCGCGCACATTGACCGGCCCGTTGCAGAAAAAGTCACGGTACATGATATTCGCCGGAGTTTCCCTGAAAATTGCAATATCGGCGTACGCGCCGGGCGCCAGCGTCCCTATAACGCCCTCCATCCCCATAAGACGCGCCGGAGTACCGGTGACTGCCCTTATGACCTCCTTCTTTTCCATACCAAGGGCCATAATCCACGACATGATCATCGGGAGCATGAACATATGATTTTTATAGACGGACAGCGTCGTTACATCCGAGCTTAAGACATCCGGCAGAAAACCATCGTCCATGGCCTTTTTCGCAACAGAAAGATTGTAGTTTCTCTTTGCGGCGGCAAGGTCAAAGATGACGCCGCGCTCCCGCGCAGCTCTTACCGACGGATGGACTTTTCCGTTTTCATCCAAAATCGTCTCACCCTTGCCGTCGAACATATGAGTCAAAATGTCGCCAGGGCGCAGAAGGTCACAGACCTCCCATATTTTGCTCTCAAGTCCGCCTATGTGCACACAAACCGGACAGGAGAGCATCTCCGCCATAGCAACAGCGTCGCGCAGGGGGGCGACGCCCAAGCCCGGAGCGCCGTTACCGAGCCTCACCTTTATGCCCAGAAGCGTATCACGGTTTTCATTGAACACACGAGCGGTTTCGCGGAAGTTCAGCTTCTCATGGCGATAGTCCTCTAACAGATCCTCCGACGGGCATCCTGCGGAGGCGAGGTTAAGATAAGCCTTTATTGTCGAACTCGACGGCCCTATTACCCCGTCGCGGAAGCTCTTGTATCCGACATGCCCTGTCGTACCCATGTCTACAGTTGCCGTAATCCCATTTGGGATGAGGTGCATATCCGCCGAGATGCCGAGGGGGGACACCGCGTGGTTGCAGTGAGTATGGAAGTCTATTAGGCCCGGCAGGACGAGGCAGCCCTTTGCATCAATGACCTCTTCCCGAGCTTCCGCCTTTTCCGGGCAGTCGCACCGTACAATAAAGCCTCCGTCGACATAGAGCGTACCGGTCTCGTCGACGCCGCAGGCCGGATCTACAATATGGGCATTCTTAATAATATAGTCGAACGGTATCATTTCAGCCTCCTAAAATTTATAATTGACGCAAAATGTCATTTGCATTCGGTGCGGAGGGCGGGTAAGCGTTAAAACCGGTTTCATCTGACTGACAAAATGTTCACGCAGAACTCAACATAATACCACATAGCACTATATCAAACTCCGAATAAGTCTGTCAAGCCGGCAAGTACGCTTTCTTACTCATTTTTCCATGTGAAAATGTCAATTTTATGTTGCAAAACATGTACTGATGCTGATATCATATGGGTTGATAAACAAAAGGAACACAGAACTACCCCGCGTTTCACTATCACAATAGGCAAAATAGAAACTAAAAGGAGGTGCCCAATGCATAAGCGTTCATTCGTCCTGTCGCCCGCAGTGCCGGCAGCGGAAACCGATATGGATATTTTTTGTATTCAAGCCGAAAAGTACAGGGCAAAAGGCGCAGATGTCATAGAATTCTATACGGAACCAGATGGGATAAAGGAGCGGTCAGACTGCCTTGCCGCTCTTGGCCTTGAGGGGATATATCTCCCGGCCACATATCAGAAAAGAAATCACAGCAGTCTTTGCGCCCTTAATGAGGCAGAGCGCTCAGGTGCCGTCAAAAAGGCGGTGGAGCTTGCCCTTATTTCATATAATGCCGGGCTTCGCAGGGCGCTCTACACCAGCGGCTGGTATCCCGACAGCGCAGCCGATGAAAAAGCCGCCTATACAGCGGCCTTTAATTCCTTCCGTGAGCTCTCGTCTTCCCTTCCCCCCGACTTTACGCTTCTCATTGAGCCCGGCGATCGGAAGGTGCAGTATAACCAACTCCTCGGTCCGACTGACGAACTGGTTAAGTTTTTAGATAAACTGGGCTGTGAAAATGTCCGCCTTACGATGGATATAAGCCACATTGCGCAACTGGGAGAGGACGTACATAAATCTCTTGCCGTAGCGAAAAAGTATTGCAGCCACGTCCATCTGGCCAATTGCATTCTCAAAAAGGGCGACCCGATGTACGGCGACCGCCATCCTCTTTTCGGAGCGGAAAACAGCGAGCTTTCGGTTAAAGATGCCGCCGATATGTTTGGGTGGGTCAGACAGCTCTATAACGGTGAAGACCTCACCGTCTCCGTCGAGTTCATAAACCACATGGCTACAGACGCGTTCGCACAAGAGATAGCCCTCAATACCGCCTGGTTCTGGCAGCAGGCGTGACCCTTTGCTCATATGCACGCAGATGGCTGCTCCGACGCTTGTCAGCGTTCGTGTATGAACAGATTGACCGTTATCTCGCCTAGTATTTGTACACTTTGTATAAAGCCTCCGTCAATTCTTATTAAATGTCAAGATCTCTACTCCAGATAGATAAAAAAATGTCAAATGTGTAGACATTTTGTCTTGCCACATAATAGAATTTGTGCTATATTCTCAATATGTGTGATATTTTAAAATGATATAATGAAGTAATATTTTTTCAAGGAGGTGTCCATTATGTCCCTTGAAGCCATCAAAAGCATAACCGCTACGGAAGAGCAGTCTCATCAGTCTTTGATTGATGCTCAGCTTGCAGCAAAAAAGGCTGTTGCCGATGCGGAAAAAGCCGGCTTGGCTGCTATTGCGGAAGCTCGCGCCCGCGCTGAGGAGGAAGTCAGTGCACTTATTAAGTCCGCTGAATCTCGCGCCGGCGAGAGTGCTGAAACGCTTCGTCAAAGCACGTCAAATAAATGTGCGGCAATGTGTGCCAGAGCGGAAGGCCGTCTCGACAGCGCCGCTTCACTTATCGTCAGAAGGGTCGTGGAAAGTTAAATGTCTATCGTAAAGATGAAAAGGCTGAAGCTTTTAGGCCTGCTGGAGGAACGGGATGAGCTGCTTAACAAACTGCTGCAGCTTGGATGCGTTGAAGTGACCGATACGGAAGGAAGGCTTTCCGACCCGGAGTACGCAGCGCTTCTGCACAAGGATGTTACCGCTTTTTCCAATTTCAGAAGCATCAATACGAAGCTTTCTGCAGCACTTCAGAAGCTGGCAAAGTATGCTCCAGCAAAACAGGGATTGTTCATTCTGAGACGCGAGGTCACATCGGAGGAGTTTTTTTCCTCTAAGCTCTGGACCGAGACTCTCGAGGATGCAAATAGGATAAACTCCCTTGAGGACGAGATATCCAAGCTTTATTCTGAAAAAAGTAAGCTTGAATCCGCAAAAGAGGCTCTCATTCCCTGGCTCAAACTCGATGTCCCGCTTGAACTATCCAAAACAAACAATACAGCCGTTGTTTTTGGAACCATCCCCGCTTCCCGCTCTTTCCCGGAGATGGAGACAAGGCTTAACGGCGAAGTCGAACTGTCTGAGCTTTTCCTCGCGGGAGCGGACAAAGAACTCCAGTATTTTATGTTGGTTTGTCACAATACCGTGCTTGAACGTTCTATTGATATTCTCCGTGAATTCGGTTACAACCAGCCGGCGTTCAAGAACGCTGTCGGTACGGCCGCCGAGGGTATTGAAAGAATAGAAAAACAAATGGCCGCTATTGATGAAAGTATCAGAGAGAAGGCCGAGGGAATAAAGGCTTTTTCTGACAAACGCCAGAATCTTCAGCTTTGCTACGATAGAAGCGTGCAGGAGATGTCGAGAGAAGAGGCAAAGGAAAAGCTCCTCTCTACCGACCTTATCTACTCAATGGAGGGCTGGGTCGCCGTGACCGGGCTCGATAGATTTGAAAATACCGTCTTCTCTTATGCGTGCGCGTACGAGCTTGAGGATCCCGCAGAGGACGAGGAGGCCCCTATCCTCTTAAAAAACACAAAACTGGTTTCGTCCGTCAACATGGTCACCGAAATGTACTCATTGCCATCTTACCACGGCATTGACCCGAATCCCCTTCTCTTCCCATTCTTTGTTTTCTTCTACGGTTTCATGTTTGCAGATGTGGGCTACGGACTCATTATTTTCCTTGCCAGCCTTATTCTTACAAAGAAATACAGGCCAAAGGGCGGCTTCGGGCAGGTTCTGAAACTCGGTATCGTCATAGGCGCTATGACAACCATATGCGGCGTATTTACCGGTTCGTTCTTTGGAGACGCTATTCCGGTCTTCGCAGAGAATTTCCTTGGCAAGACCGTAACTCTCTGGGCCATAATAAATCCGTTGCAGGACCCGATGACTATACTTATTTTCGGTATTGTTCTCGGTTGTATCCATATGCTTTTCGGACAGCTTATACATATCTATCTCGGCTTCCGTGATCACAATGGGATCGATGCCCTTTTAGACATCGTCCCGTGGTGGACCGTATTTGCCGGTATCGCGTTTGCTGTTTTAAACAGCAATCTCACGGTACTCTGGATCGGCGTCGCATTCCTTATCCTTACTCAGGGTCGCCACAAGAAAGGGATCATCGGAAAACTCTTCGGCGGTATTGCCTCGCTCTATGACATTACGTCATGGCTCGGCGACGTTCTTTCTTACTCGCGACTCATGGCGCTTATGCTTGCCACCACCGTTATAGCGAGCGTGGTCAACATTTTGGGTTCTCTACCCGGCTCGGTAATTGTGTTTATACCGATTTTTCTGTTTGGACACACTTTCAATCTGGGTATAAACGTCATCGGCACTTACGTTCACGCCGCCCGTCTCCAGTACCTTGAATTCTTCAGCAAGTTCTATATTGATGGCGGTAAGCCTTTCCGCCCGCTGCAGTACGATACAAAGTACGTCGACATTGTGGCCCCTGTTCTGGAGGTGAAATAATGCTTGAAACTGTTTTATCCTACCTGAAGGGCTTCGATTGGAACACTCTTGCAATTCCTATCGGTATGATCGGAGGCGCGATGGCTGTCGGCCTTCCTTGCTCCGGTTCCGCAATAGGCGTCGGCAGAGTTGGCGAAGCCGGCGCAGGTCTGCTAACGGCGGAGCCCTCCAAGTTCTCAAGAATCCTCATCTTCCAGATACTTCCTGGCACGCAGGGACTCTACGGCTTGGTTGTCTGGTTCCTTGCGCTCATGAAGCTAGGCTTCTTTGCAGGCGCTTTCGTTCCCCTCACCATAACCGAAGGTATTAAATTTTTCGCGGCCTGTATGCCAATCGCCATCGGTGGCTTCATCTTCGGTCGCACACAGGGGCGTATATGCTCCAACGGTCTCGCAATCGTTGCAAAAAGGCAGAATGAACTCTCTAAGAGCATCATTCTGGCGATCATGATGGAGTTCTACTCCATTCTGGCGTTTCTTGCTACGTTCCTCATGCTCAACAGCTTCTAAGGAAGCGGTATCCGGCCGGCGGCCGGTAAACCTGCCTACCGGGGTATGTACCCCATAAATATATAAAACTAAAATCCATCAATTCATATGAGGAGGAAATTTTAACATGGAATACATCGGTCTTGGAATGGCGTTTCTTGGCGCTGCATTGGCTGTCGGCCTTGCCTGCTCCGGCTCGGCAAAGGGTGTCGGTATCGTTGGTGAAGTCGGATCAAACGTTCTCGCCGAGGATCCCGATAGATTCTCTCAGGTTCTTATTCTCCAGATTCTTCCCGGAACACAGGGCCTCTATGGTCTGGTTGCATGGTTCTTTGCTCTCATGAAGCTCGGCTTCTTCGCAGGCAGTCTGTCAATCCTCACTTTCGGCCAGGGCCTCATCTTTTTTGCGGCCTGCATCCCGATTGGCATTGGCGGTTACCTCTCTGCTATCGGACAGGGTAAATGCGCAGCTGCCTCCGTCTACATGATCTCAAAGCGCCCCGAACAGATCTCCAAAGGAATCATAATGGCCATAATGGTCGAGTTCTACGCGATCCTCAGCCTTTTGGCCAGCTTCCTTATGCTTAACAGCCTTGGCAGCCTTCTAGGGCTCTAAACTCCCCATCGAAAGGACGTAGGGATACATGAATGGCATTGAAAAAATCACAGAGCGCATAGCAAGCGACACTGCCGCTGAAATAGCGAAGATCCATGCGGAGTCAAAAGCTACGTGCGATGAAATCGCAAAAAACAGCGCAGCTGCCGCTCAGGAGGAGTATTGGAAGATTTTGAAGCAGGGTACGCAGAATGCCGAGCGCAGGTTGGAACGTTTAAACAGCGTTGCCGAGCTTGAAGCGAAAAAGTACATTCTCGGCGAAAAGCAGAATCTTATAACCAAAACTTTTGAACGCGCTGTCGAAATGCTTCTGGCCCTCCCCGATGACAAGTACGTGGCGCTTCTGGCCCGCCTTGCCTCCGAGGCTTCGGTCACCGGAAGCGAAGAAATCATTCTCTCAGCCAAGGATAAGCCGCGTTTTGGCAAAGCCGCCTGTGAGAAGGCAAATGAACTTCTCAAGGCTTCCGGCAGGAAAAACGCTCTCACGCTTTCGCAGGTAACCCGTAATATATGCGGCGGCCTTGTACTGAGTGAGGGAAATATAGAAACGAACTGCAGCCTCGATGTTCTCGTCTCTATGTACAGAAACGAGCTTTTGACTGCGGTTGCAAAAACCCTTTTCGATTAAAACCAGTTCCCGCTAAGCAGCACAGCGTAATCAAAAATATGATTTCCCAATCTATGACAAGGAGGTTAAGTCTTGTCAAAGAAAATTATAGATACCGATTATTTGTATGTTACAGCTTTTATTTGGGGACACGAGCCTAAACTTCTCAATAAAGAGCGTGTTGAGCGTATGCTCGAATTGAAAAATTTTGACGACGTGACGAAGATTCTCGAGGAGTGCGGATATGGCGATATATCCGATATAACCTCCGATGGTCTGGAAGAACGGCTATCCGCCCGCCGCGCACAGGTAATGAGTGAACTTTTCAGGGTGGCTCCGGACAGTGATATTATTAACGTTTTCCGCGTCAAATACGATTATCACAATGCGAAGGTGCTTATCAAATCCCAGGCGGCAGGTACGGACGGCGAAAAGCTTATGTCCTTTGCCGGAAGGATTTCTCCAAAGGAACTCACTGCTGCATTTGTACAGGGCGAGTACACCTCCATACCAAAGGTGCTGGCTTCCGCCATGCAGGAGGCCAAGGATACTCTCGCAAGGACAGGCGATCCACAGCTCTCCGACTTTATCCTCGATAAGGCGTACTATAAGGAATTCACCGAGTTTGCATCAAACTGCGGCAGTGACTTCCTTGTCGGCTACGGAAAGCTCTCCGTCGACAGCGCGAACCTTCGCGCCGCTGTTCGCTCCATGAGGATGAACAAGGACTCCTCGTTCCTGCATCAGGTCCTTGCAGAAGGCGGGAACGTCGGCACGGAGCGTATCATTAATGCTATTATTTCTAAAACGCCTCTCTCGTCTCTCTATGTTGGCAGTCCGCTGTACAAGGCCGCTGTCGAGGGCGGTACCGCTGCTCAGGGCGGCAGGCTCACGAACTTTGAGAAACTCTGCGACAACGCGCTTGCATCCTATACCGCTGCTGCAAAAATGGCGAATGTCAGCGAGAAGGTTCTTATAGGCTATATCTGTTCCATAGAGAGTGAACTGTCGGCCGTACGCATTATCATGACGGGTCGTTTTGCCGGCCTCCCAGCTGCTGCAATCCGTGAAAGGCTGCGTGATAATTATGTATAAAATTGCGGTTTTGGGCGAAAAAGATACCGTAATAGGTTTCTCTGCCCTGGGTCTCGATATTTTTCCCGTGGAAAATGATGAAACGGCTTTGGAAACTTTCCAGCATCTTACAGCGGACTCAAAGAATTATGCCATAATTTATGTTACGGAAAGTTATGCAAAAGGACTTGCTTCTGAGATCAATAAGCATAAAACAAATGTGACGCCTGCCATTATTTTGATTCCCGGTCCCGGCGGTTCACTCGGTATCGGCAAAGCTGCGCTGGACGCGTCAGTTGAAAAGGCCGTCGGCACAAACATTCTCTAACTCAATTATTTTAGAACGTTTTTCTATCGCTTTACACCCCCGGTTCCACGTATTCCGAAATGAAAGAAGGTATTAATCATGAGCGGTAAAATTGTCAAGGTTTCCGGCCCCCTTGTTGTTGCCGAGGGCCTTGCCGACGCCAACATGGCGGATGTCGTCCGTGTCGGCAATCAGAAGCTCATCGGCGAGATACTCACCATGACCGGAGACTCCGCCTCCATACAGGTCTATGAGGAAACTTCCGGCCTTGGACCAGGCGCAGATGTCGTCACCACAGGCTTGCCTCTCTCCGTTGAGCTTGGTCCCGGCCTTTTGGAAAATATTTACGATGGTATTCAGAGGCCTCTTGAAGAACTGCGCGCCTTAACAGGTTCAACCATCACCCGCGGCGTCCAGCTCTCCGCGCTGAACAGAGATAAAAAATGGACGTTTAATGCCACAGCCAAAGTCGGCGATAAAGTCGCCCCCGGCTACATTCTTGGCACAGTGCAGGAGACCACGGTCGTCCTTCATAAAATAATGGTTCCTCCCAGAGTATCCGGTATCATTACTGAAATTAAGAGCGGTGACTTCACCGTCGTCGACACTGTTTGCAAACTTAAAAACGAAAATGGCGAGATTGTTGAACTCCCTATGATGCAGAGATGGCCGGTCCGCGTGAACCGTCCTTACAGGAAAAAGTTCACCCCGAGCGCACCGCTCTGCTCTGGTCAGCGAGTAATTGACACATTGTTCCCCATCGCAAAGGGCGGCACGGCGGCCGTTCCGGGTCCCTTCGGCTCCGGCAAGACCGTTGTTCAGCACCAGCTGGCAAAATGGTCCGATGTCGACATCGTTGTCTACATCGGCTGCGGTGAGCGCGGCAACGAAATGACCGACGTTCTTATGGAGTTCCCCGAGCTCTCTGACCCGAGAACCGGCGAACCCCTCATGAAGCGTACCGTCCTCATCGCGAACACCTCAGATATGCCTGTTGCAGCCCGTGAGGCCTCAATCTACACCGGTATCACAATTGCAGAGTACTTCCGCGACATGGGTTATGCAGTCGCCGTCATCGCCGACTCCACCTCCCGTTGGGCCGAGGCTCTGCGTGAGATGTCCGGCCGACTTGAGGAAATGCCCGGCGAGGAAGGCTACCCTGCATACCTCTCGTCCCGACTCGCCCAGTTCTATGAACGTGCCGGCTGTGTTGAGTGTTTAGGCGATGACGGCCGCCGCGGAAGCCTTACCGCTATCGGCGCTGTTTCTCCTCCGGGCGGCGATATTTCCGAACCTGTCTCTCAGGCAACGATGCGTATAGTCAAGGTCTTCTGGGGCCTCGACGCCTCTCTTGCCTATGCCCGTCACTTCCCGGCCATCAACTGGCTGAATTCTTACTCACTCTACATGGATACCCTGAAACCTTGGTACGATGAGAACATCGGCCGGGAATTCATGCAGAACCGCGAAAAGACAATGGCAATCCTCCAGTCTGAAGCGGAACTCCAGGAAATAGTCAAGCTGGTCGGTCAGGACTCCCTATCCCCTGCCGACAGGCTCACACTCGAGACTGCAAAGATGCTCCGTGAGGACTTCCTTCAGCAGAATGCTTTCGTCGACACCGACAGTTATTCCTCCTATGACAGACAGGCAAGACTGCTGAACGTCATACTCCAATATGACGTCTATGCTCGCGCCGCTATCCAGAAGGGTACCAACATCATGGATCTCTTCAATATTCCCGCCAGAGCCCAGATAGGCCGCGCAAAGACCGTTCCCATCGAAGAGTACGTCAAGGTCTATGACGAGATACTGAAGAATGTGATCTCGCAGATTGAAGAACTCGGAGGAGGTAACGTACAGTGATTAAAGAATATCGTACAATAAGAGAGATTTCCGGTCCTCTTATGATGGTCAAGGATGTCGAAGGCGTTACCTACGACGAACTTGCGGAACTTGAGCTCCCCAACGGCGACATTCGCCACTGCAAGGTTCTTGAGGTTTCCGGCAGCAACGCTGTTGTTCAGCTCTTCGAGGCTTCCGCCGGTATCAATCTTGCAAACAGCAAGATTCGATTTCTTGCCCACTCGCAGGAACTCGCGGTTTCCGCCGACATGCTCGGTCGTGTCTTTAACGGCATGGGCGAACCCATCGATGGTGGCCCTGATATCCTTGCGGACGCCCACATGGATATAAACGGACTGCCGATGAACCCCGCCGCCCGCGACTACCCGAACGAATTCATTCAGACCGGTATCTCCACTATTGATGGTCTGAATACCCTTGTCCGCGGTCAGAAGCTCCCTATCTTCTCCGGTTCCGGTCTGCCTCATGCGGCTCTCGCCGCGCAGATCGCCCGTCAGGCAAAGGTGCTCGGCGACCAAACTGCAAACTTCGCGGTTGTCTTCGCCGCCATCGGCATCACGTTTGAAGAGTCTGAGTACTTCGTTCAGGAGTTCAAGCGTACAGGCGCTATCGACAGAACCGTCCTCTTTACAAACCTCGCCGACGACCCGGCGGTTGAGCGTATAGCGACTCCGCGTATGGCGCTGACCGCAGCCGAGTATCTGGCATTTGAGAAGGACATGCACGTCCTCGTCATCCTCACCGATATAACAAACTACGCCGAGGCTCTCCGTGAGGTCTCAGCCGCCCGTAAGGAAGTTCCTGGCCGCCGCGGTTATCCCGGTTACCTCTACACCGACCTTGCAACCATGTATGAGCGCGCTGGCCGCCGTATTGGCAAAGCCGGTTCCATCACTATGATCCCGATCCTTACGATGCCTGAAGACGATAAGACACACCCGATACCTGACCTCACCGGTTACATTACCGAGGGTCAGATCATCCTCTCGCGCGACCTTTACAGAAAGGGTATAACCCCCCCTGTTGACGTTCTTCCGTCTCTGTCGCGTCTGAAAGATAAGGGCATCGGTGTCGGCAAGACCCGCGAGGACCACTCCGGTACCATGAACCAGTTATTTGCCGCATATTCATCCGGTAAGGATGCCAAGGAGCTCGCCACCATCCTCGGCGAGAGCGCCCTGTCTCCCACCGACCTTCTGTACGCTAAATTTGCGGAAGAGTTTGAAAAACGATATGTCTCTCAGGGTTCTGAGGAAAACCGTTCCATTGAGGATACACTCGAACTTGGCTGGGAGCTTCTATCCATACTTCCCGAAACAGAGCTAAAGCGTATCAAACCTGAACTAATCACGAAGTATCTCCCAAAGAAAAATTAAGGGGGGAGACTTATGGCTTCCAAAACAATTAACCCGACCCGTATGGAGCTGACGCGGTTCAAAGGCCGCTTGAAAACGGCTATCCGCGGTCACAAGCTCCTCAAGGACAAACGCGATGAACTCATGCGTCAGTTTCTTGACATTGTCAGACGCAACCGCGAGCTGCGCAGGAAGGTTGAGGAAGGCCTATCTGCCGCCTCCGCAGCGCTCACCGTCGCCTCTGCCGTCATGTCTCCGGATATGCTGGAGCAGGCTCTTCTCTATCCGAAACAGAGTGTCGAGCTCGGCATGACGTTCCAGAACATCATGTCGGTTAATGTCCCGGTGTACAGCTTTAAGACGAAGAGCGACGAGGTCTCCGAGATATACCCCTACGGCTTCGCGCAGACTTCCGGCGAGTTGGACGACGCGCTCACCGCGCTCTCCAATGTCTTTAAGGATATGCTGGAACTCGCCCAGATCGAAAAAACAACTCAGCTCCTTGCTGAGGAGATCGAAAAGACGCGCCGGCGTGTCAACGCTCTGGAGTACGTCATGATCCCCGAGGCTCAGACAAATATCAAGTATATTTCCATGAAACTTGAGGAAAACGACCGTTCTACCAAGGTACGCCTGATGAAGGTCAAGGACATGATCCTAAAGGAAGCGCACAACTTCGAGTATTAATAAACAAAAAAACATGTTTAGGCAAAAGCCTGAGCATGTTTTTTTGTTTTGAAAGACGTGTTTAGAAAAAAATGAGAACAGGTTCACGTTTTAGCGGGACCTCGAAAGGTAAGGCTCCCGCCGCGTATGTAACCGGAAGCCTTGTGATTGCTAATCGGTAACGAACACGCAACGCGATTTTTTAAAATTCTTTCACACTGCGAAAGGCGGAGGAGACGAAATTCGAGATTTTTTTGCGGATAGTTTAAAACATGCTCAGGCAAAAAGCCTGAGCATGTTTTTTACACTGTTTGAAAAACACGATCGAAAGAGATCAGGCGGACATTTTCATGCCGCCACAGATTTAAAATAAATACAGCCTGTCAGAACAGCAGAAACACCAAAAGCGGTATTGTGACCATCGAGAAGAGCGTTGTCAGGAACACTCCCTTGGATGCCAGTATCTCGTCCGAGCCATACTCAATACTGAGCATAGAACAAAAGGCCGCGGTCGGCAACGCCGCGCAAATAGTAAGAATGCCCAGCATCATATCATCATGGACAAAAAGATGCAGAACAAACCATGTCATAAGCGGTGCCACAATCAGCCTTATAAAAATTACCGGATAAAGTTTCCACTGGTTGAACACTTCTTTGAAAGGTATCCTGCCCAGAGATGAACCTACGACCAGCACTCCGGCGGGAACCCCTATCTTCGTCATTATCGTGCAAGTTTCAGCAAGAGGGCTTGGTAACCGCACGCCGAGCAGAAACAGAATAAATGCAGAGACCGTTATAAGAAGTATGCGGTTTAGCAGTATCCTCTTAATCTGTACTTTTCCTTGTCCCACTGATACGAACATGATGCCGACGGAAAACATAAAAATGTTGAGCCCTATACAGTAGAGCGCAAGATAGAGATAAGACGCCGTGCCGTAGATCGCGTTTGCCACCGGGTAACCGACGAAACCGACATTCGTGAAGGCCACCATAAACCTGTATATTCCTGAGTTTTCCGGAGTGTCGCGCATCATCTGTTTAACAGGAAGCGCCACCGCAAGCAGGATAACGAATGCTATGAGCACAAGGAAAAGAAAATAGAATGCTTCCTGCCCCGTAACTGTAACATCCCCGTTAAGCATGGAGTCGAACATCATAAATGGGAGGATGACCGTCGTAAACATTTTTGATATGCAATGGCTCACAGTTTCCGTTATCACGCCGAGCTTGCTCGCTATATACCCGATGGCCATAATCAAAAACAGTACTTCCATCTGGGTTATCATAGAACTCATGTCCATTAATTTATTCCCTTCGCCTCATCAAAGCAGTTTCAGAACAAAGAGCAGTACAGGCATAGTCAGCATTGAAAGTACCGTGGTCAAAAACACACCCTTGGCGGAAAGCACCTCGTCTTTTCCGTACTGTCGCGCAATTATCGGGCAGAGCGATGCCGCCGGCACCGCAGAAGTTATGACCAACGTACCTAGAATGAGCTTATCGGCTGTAAACATCCGCAATATAAGCCACGTAACCACAGGAATGAGGATAAGTTTAATAATAGAAAACGGGTAAAGCCTCCACTCCGTAAAGACATCTTTGACCGGCAGCGCACCCAGCGTCGCTCCTACGATAAGCATCCCGAGCGGCACGGCCACCTGAGCCAGTGTACTGCAGGTTTCGTATAGCGGACTGGGGAGTTTGAATCCGAACAGGAACAATATAAATGATACTACAGTTATTATTAATACCGGTGTCTTCAGGAGAGCTTTTATATCCAATTTGCCCTCTCCTTCTGTTAGCACTACTATTCCAAATGTAAACAGATATAAGGTGCCGACGACCATAAATAATCCCAGATAGAAAAAAGATTCTTCACCGTAAGCCGCCTGTGCAACCGGATACCCGACAAAACCTATGTTTACACAGATGATCATGAAACGGTAAACGCTTGAATGTTCTTTTTTTGTCCGCAGAATATAAGGCGTTACAAATATTATCGGTATAAGAATTACAAGCGACAAAACCGCAAGCAACAAATAAAAAACAGCTGTATTCCCTGTTATTGAGGCACTGCCGCCGAGGATAGAGTTTATTATCAGACTTGGAAACACGATCGCAGAAAAAAATTTTGAAAGAGATGAGACCATCGTCTCATCAAATACACCGATCTTTGCCACTATGTAACCAATCGCCAGTATAATAAAAAGTACTTCCATCTGAGTGATAACAGCGCCCAAATCCATTAAAAATCCTTCATTTCCGCCTATAAGGCCAAATTCTTGCTTTGCTCAGATCAAAAGCACATAGATAAGGCATGGTATCGTCACCATTGATAAGACGGTACTTATAAACACAGATTTCGACGCAAGGACGTCGTCCGCACCGTACTGAATGGAAAGGAGCGTACACAGCGTCGCGACCGGGAGTGAAGACATGACGGTTAGTATTCCGAGAACCATCTTATCTTCAACGAACAGGCTAAACAGAAGCCACGTGAGCACGGGAGTGACAATAAGACGCAGCAAAGACGCGGGATACAGCCGCCATTCTGTAAAAACCGATTTTACCGGTATCTGCCCCAGCGCAGAGCCCACAAGCAGCATACCGGCGGGAACAGCTATCTGACCGATGGTATCGAAGGTATCGAGTATCGGAGTGGGGAGTTTGACATGGAGTAAAAATAGTACAAAGGATACGCCGGTCACAATTAATATCGGATTAAATAAGACTCGTTTAAAATCGATTTTTCCCCCTCCGCCGGAAAGAAAGGCCACACCCAACGAAAAACACCATAGATTGAAGATGATACAGTATAGCGCGACATAAAACAACGATTTCTCTCCGAAGACCGCCTGAGACACCGGATATCCTACAAAGCCTACGTTAGAGAACGCGACCAAGAATCTGTACACGCCTGCGTCCTTTTTCGGTACACGGAGTATAAACGGCGCGGCAAACGCCACGCCGAGGATTATCACGAAGCTCGCCGCAGCCAGAAACAGAAATGTAAACGCGTCTTTTCCGCTTATCTCAAGGCCTGAACCCAGCATAGAATCGAATATAAGGCATGGCATCACGATATTTGTAACGAGCCTTGTTACCGCTTTGTTTGCGTCTTCGTTCAAAATACCTATCCTTGCGGCAAAATAGCCGACCGCAAGGATAAGAAACAAAACCGCCATTTGGTTTATGATGGTGCCCATATCCATTATGTATCCAACTCTCTGAACAAAATTTCAGACATTACAGATTATACCTGTCCATACTAACCATGTCAACCGATTCCGACATTTTACGAACTCTTTTTGTATAGAAGTCTGCAAAAGAAAGGGCGGGCAAAAGCCCGCCCTCAAAATATTGTATCTTATTTTTTTGTAAAAATTCTTATTATGCCGTTCTGCACCCATGAAATTACCGTCATCAGCGGAAGGGCAAGGACTGCAAGCGCTGCCATTAATATCCACCCCTCCGTGCTCTGCGGCACGAGCGAAAATATCCGCGGCAGAAATACCGCGCCGAGAATGAACATGGCGATCATTGTAAGAAGGAGCGCGCGCCTTATGCTGTTGAACGGCCGGGATACTCTGAATATCATAGAGAAGCCAACTGCGCCCATAGTGACAGTTACTACGGTTGACAGCATCTCATTCGAGAGACCCAAAACGTCGCTTAAAAGGACCGCGCAGAGTATAAGGATGACGTCCGTAAGTCCCGCCGGTATCGCCCGAATGATGACGTTTAACAGAAACCGCCCCCTGATCAGGCTGTTGTTCGGCTCCAGCGCGAGGACGAACGATGGTATACCGATGGTCGTTACACTTATCAGCGATATCTGCGAAGGCGTTATAGGGTATGTCACCGCTAGAAAGAGTGTTATGAACGCCATTAAAAAAGAAAAAATGTTTTTGACAATATAGAGAGATGCCGACCTCTCGATATTGTTTATAACCCGTCTGCCCTCCATAACAACGGACGGCATGGAAGCAAAATTCGAATTAAGCAGGACGAGCTGCGACACATGACAGGCCACGTCGCTGCCGGATGCCATCGCTATGCTGCAATCGGCGGCCTTAAGCGCCAGAACGTCGTTTACGCCATCGCCCGTCATGGCGACTGTGTGGCCCTCCGCCTTAAGCGCCTTTATGAGTTTCCGCTTCTGTTCCGGAGTCACCCTGCCAAACACCGTGCACTCCTTAATGGCCTTCTGTATTTTTCTCTCTGTGGTAAGCGTAGATGCGTCGACGTAGTTCTCCGCTCCCTCTATCCCAGCCTCTACGGCAACACGTGAGACTGTGAGCGGGTTATCGCCGGAAATGACTTTTATGGAAACACCCTGTCCGGCAAAGAATCTGAAGGTGCCGGGCGCTTCCGCTCTTATCTTGTTGGTGAGAAGGATTAGCGCGAGCGGCATAATAGGCGCGTTTATTCCCGGAATGGATATGTCCCCGTCATATAGAGCCAGGAGCAGCACGCGGCAGCCGAGAGCCGAATATTCCTCAACCTTTTCCCGGTAATACTTATACGAGTCGCCAAGTATAAACTCTGGGGCACCGAGGACATACGTCTCATCCTCAGCATAAGATACTCCGCTGTATTTGTATTTGGACGAGAACGGCATCGTTTTGACCGCCCTCTGGCTGATCTCTCCGGTAAAATACTTCTTTATCGCGGCCATCGTCTCGTTGTCGGCAGCCATGTTGCCTGCGTAGTCGGACATGACCATTCTGATGTCATCCTCGACGAACCTGTCTTCGCAGAGGAGCGCGATATCCTTAACAATCATCTTATTCTCGGTGATGGTGCCGGTCTTGTCTACGCAAAGTACGTCTACCCTCGCCAGCGTCTCAATACAGCCGAGATCGTGTACCAGCGTCCTTTTTCTCGCAAGGCGCATAACGCTTATAGTGAGGGCAATACTCGTCAAAAGGTACAGCCCCTCCGGTATCATGCCGACAAGTGCGGCGACCGTGGTAACGACCGTATCCTTCACCGTCTCATGAAGCCTTAAAGCCGACTGCAGGAACATCAGAAGTCCCACGGGGAATATGATTATTCCGATGTATTTTACCAGCTTTGTCAGGGCGTTCATCATCTCGGAACGGCTCTTTTTGCCAGCCTTTTTTGCTTCAATAGTAAGCTGTGAGACGAAAGACTCCGCGCCTACTTTAAGGAGACGCGCGCAGCACTCGCCGGACACCAAAAAACTGCCCGAAAGGAGCGTGTCCCCTGACTTTTTCGTTATTTCGTCCGCCTCGCCGGTTATGAGCGCCTCATTTACCTGACACTCGCCGTGAATGACGACGGCATCGGCATATATCTGATTCCCCGCACGGAAGACTGCCACATCGTCCCGGACGGCTTTTTCAGCAGAGATCGACTCCTCCGTCCCGTCGCGTATGACATTGGCCTTTGGCTCCGAGATAAGGCTCAGCTTGTCCACAACGCGCTTTGAACGAAGCTCCTGCACTATTCCTATCGCGGTATTTGCTAATACGACCGGCATGAACGTGAGGTCAATATATGAGCCAACAGCCACTATGCAGAGCCCGAGTATACAGAAGACGAGGTTAAAATAAGTAAAGATGTTGTCGATAAATATCTGCCCGACCGTTTTGGACGGCGGATTTACTCCCTCGTTGCCATAGCCGTTTTCGAGTCTCTCCGCAGCTTGAATCTTTGTAAGCCCCGTATCCCAAGCTGCCTCTATTACCGGTATCAGCTTATTTATTTTTACAGCTTCACCTTTAGCCATAATATCTCCGATTATACCGTATATCCCCTCCGCAGAGTCTCCTCCACTTCGCGGAGCTGCTGGGCAGTGTTTACCCCAATAATCTCCATACCCAGTTCTCTCTTGCAGACACCGACTTTTGCTCCTTCTCTCATCAGTATCTCAGGAACGTCCGTGAGGTAGTATTCGCCCTGCGAATTGTCGTTGCCAAGCCGCTCAAGGGCGGAAAACAGCTTCCCGGCCGAGAAAACATAGACGCCGCTGTTTAACTCCGTTATCTTCTTCTCCTCAGTCGTACAATCTTTATCCTCGACCATTTTAAGGAACTTTCCGTTCCCGTCTCGCACTATCCTGCCGTATGGAAGATTAAGCACCGACGTACCCGATAACATTGTGCAGTCATTTTCCGATCCAAAATGCACAGCACACAGCGCCTCATATGTCTCCCTCTTTATAAGCGGCATGTCGCCGCAGCAGACGAGCACCGATCCGTTGTATCCCTTAAGTACGTCCCTCGCCGACAAGACCGCATGGCCTGTTCCGAGCTGCTCTTTCTGCTCACAGGAGGGATAATCCGAAAAGTGTCCCGTTACCTTATCCTTCTGATATCCGACGACGAGCACGATATTGCGTCTTTCGATAAACGACAAAGCCTCCAGAACATAATGCAGAAGTGGTTTCCCATTCGCCTCCCGCATAACCTTCGGCAGATCGCAACCCTCGGTTTGGAGTCTTTTCCCCTTACCTGCAGCTAGTACCACGGCTTTAATTTCACTATTCACTACTTTCCCTCCGGCCCATTTGACCGGCACTCAAAACAGTGCCAGCAGTCCTCACTGTATTCTCCGATAATTATGAATCCCGCTTCAACAAGTGCCGTTTTCACATCATCTTCTCTGCCGTCTATTATACCTGAACAGACGAAAACTCCGCCATCAGCGAGATACGCCTTCGCCGACTGGGCAAGCGAAATGATCACATCAGCCACAATATTTGCAAGAATGATGTCGTATTTGCGCTTTTCAAGCTTTTTCTGCAGTCTTTCATCTGTAATGATATCTCCGGCATATACCGCAAATCGGTCCGCCCCAATATCGTTGAGGGCGGCATTCTCCACTGCAACCTTAGGCGCCTTGGGGTCTATGTCGCAGCCAACTGCCCTGTCCGCACCCAGAACAAGTGCCGCGATGGCGAGTATACCGCTGCCGCAGCCTAAATCAAGCACCGTTCTTCCCCTTTTCGCGTATTTCTCCAGGAGGCGCAGGCACATCTTCGTAGTCGCGTGCTCCCCGGTGCCGAATATGAGACCCGGGTCGAGCCGCAGTATCTCCCTGTTTCCGGCCTCCACCTGTTCCCATTCGGGGACGATAAGAAGCCTATCTCCGACCGGAACAGGCTTGTAATATTCCTTCCAGTTATTTTCCCAGTCCTCGTTGCGTATGCTCCTCGTAATAAATTTCTCCTCGGGGAGCGCCGCGCGGAGCCGTAAATATTCCGCCTTGCCCGGGCCCGAATCCTCAAGATAAAACTTGACGCGTGATACGCCCCTTATGGATTCCACAAGTTCCTCATCCACATAGTCCCAATACTTGCGGTTATTTTCAAAAAACATCAGCAGCTCCGTTTCGTCCTCTCTGACGAGTCCCTCGACTCCGAGATCCTGGAGTGCGTCACACAGTGTATCTATACTATAGGTATCGGTATTAACAGTAACTTCTATCCACTGCATATCAGTGCCTCCGAAGAGCTATTTGAACTCTGTCCGTCTCAGCCAGGATCTGATCACGTCCCTACGCGCTGTCGTTATTGGCGGGCGCCATCATGCTCCGCCTTTTGCGGTATAATCCTTTTGGCTGAGTTTAGCTCCCCTTATATTTATGATATTCTTGTTTATTTTACCACAAAACGCTTATAAACTCAACGAATCAAGCCCCGGAACACGAGCTCCGGGGCCTTTGCCATCCATTATTCTTCTTCGCCCGTAACCTCTTCGTGGTGGCTGTGGCACGCCGCGCAGTCCATATTACAGCCTATTATAGGGCCCGGGTCTATGCCCTGACGTTTGTAGTAATCAGCAAGCGCCGCCTTAATGCCCTCCTCCGCAAGGACGGAGCAGTGGAGCTTTGCCGGGGGCAGACCATCCAGTGCCTCGGCCACGGCCTTGTTTGAGAGGTTAAGCGCCTCATCTATAGTTTTACCCTTTACCATCTCGGTCGCCATCGAACTTGTTGCGATTGCGGCTCCGCAGCCAAAGGTCTTGAATTTGACATCCTTTATGATATTATCCTCAATCTTCATGTAAATCTGCATGATATCGCCGCACTTGGGGTTCCCTACTCTGCCGATCGCGTTCGCGTCGGGCAGTTCGCCGACATTGCGGGGATTTGAAAAATGGTCCATTACTTTTTCTGAATACATTGGTTTACCTCCTAAATACCAATTTCAAACGGGGATATCGGGCTTATTTGGAATTGGTTTATATACTGACCATGCGGTCAAGGCTCTCTTTCGCCGCTGCTATCTCTTCTGCCGACAGTTTTACCTCATACTGCTCGTTTTTAAGACAGTCCAAAACTTCCTGAAGGCCGACCTTTTTCATATTAACGCAGACGAAGGTGCTGGTGACGCTGTATATCTTTTTATCAGGACACTCGCGTCGAAGCCTCTCGACCACACCGTTTTCCGTGCCTATGAGTATAACCTTCGCATCCGTCTTCTTGGCATACTCGATAATACCGGAGGTGCTGCCCGCAAAATCAGCAAGGGCAACCACCTCGTCCCTGCACTCCGGATGGACGGCAAACACGGCGTCCGGATGCGCTTTTTTGGCCTTTATGACGTCTGCCTCGGTGACGCGATGGTGCGTCGGGCAGAAACCGTTATGCAGGATAAATTTCTTGTCCGGGCACTTGCCGGCCACATATCCGCCCAGATGACAGTCCGGGACGAAAATGATTTCGTCCTCTTTCAGAGACTCAGCCACGCGGAGAGCTGAGGCCGAAGTACAGCAGATGTCGCTGACGGCTTTTACGGCGGCGGAAGAATTGACATAGCACATGACAGCCGCCTTCGGGTGCTCATCCCTCAGACGCATCACATCCTCCGGCGTTACCATATCCGCCATTGGGCAGCCGGCCTCCGGCGCGGGGAGAAGAACCTTTTTATCCGGGGAAAGTATCTTGGCGCTCTCTCCCATAAAGCGGACTCCACATATAACTATGAGATTTTCTTTCGCATTTTTTGCTCTCTTCGCCATTTCGAAAGAATCGCAGACATGGTCGGCTATATCCTGCACCTCGAGCGGCACATAGTAGTGTGCGAGAATGAGAGCATTTTTTTCTTTTTTAAGCTTTATAATCTCTTTTTGGATATCGCTAAAACTTTCCATTCAGTCTGTCCTCCCATAGGGGCGACATTGATCGCAGTCTTTCAATTATCGGCGGCACTTTTTCAAGGATGTAATCGATATCCTCGTCCGTCGTACACTCGTTTATTGAGAAGCGGACGCTGCCGTGAGCCACCTCGTGGGGCAGGCCGATCGCCATCAGCACATGCGACGGGTCGAGCGAGCCTGAGGAGCATGCGGAACCGGATGAGGCACATATGCCAACGTTGTCCAGCGTCAGTATCATAGCCTCGCCCTCAACGCATTCAAACACAAATGAGGCCGTACCCGGAAGCCTGCTTGTCGGATGCCCCGTGAGGCGTGAATACGGAATCTTCAGCAGACCGCCAATCAGCCTGTCGCGCATTGCTGAGACGCGCTTCATGTTCTCTTCCATATTATTAACCGACTCTTCGAGTGCCGCGGCCAGACCGCATACGCCAGCCACATTTTCGGTGCCGCTGCGGTGATTTCTCTCCTGCCCGCCGCCGTGGATAAGGGGCGGGAGCATAATGCCCTTCCTGACATACAGTGCGCCGACGCCTTTAGGCCCTCTGAACTTATGGGCTGCCATTGAGAGCATATCTATATTCATTTCCTTTACGTTAATCGGTATATGGCCGACTGCCTGTACGGCGTCCGTATGGAAGAGAATGCCTCGCTCGTGCGCTATTTCGCCGATCTCTTTGACCGGCATAATGGTCCCGATCTCATTGTTGGCCGCCATAATTGTAATAAGAACAGTATCTTCCCTTATGGCGTTTTTGAGATCGTCCAGCGATATAAGGCCGTATTTGTCCACAGGCAGATATGTCGCCTCAAAGCCGTGTTTTTCAAGATAATCGAGCGTATGGGATATCGCGTGGTGTTCGACTGAGGATGTTATAATGTGCCTGCCCTTCTTTGAGAGCTTCTCGGCCGTGCATTTTAACGCCCAGTTATCGGCCTCCGTACCGCCTCCGGTGAAAAATATCTCCTTAGGGTCGGCGCCTATGGCATTTGCAACCTTTTCGCGCGCGGCCTCGAGTCCTCTTTTCGCCTCTCTGCCGACGCTGTAAATACCGGACGGATTTCCAAATGAATCCGTCATAAACGGCATCATAGCATCCAGCGCCGTCTTCGACATTGCCGTAGTACCGGCGTTATCGGCGTATACTGTCCTGTTTGCCATTTTTATCTCCTATCTCAGCATTACTGAATCTGCGTTTTGCCTTTATTTAATGATTATTCTCTGCAGTTTTTCACAGTTCTCCCAATAATCCATCATCAAATTTATACCAAAGGCAATTATTTGTCAAGTTAATAGAGTGTGTTGATATTACACTCCTCCCATGATATAATAACTTGTCTTAATGTTACCCAAAGGAGGAACAAATATATGCCCAAAGTACAGGTCTCGGCCAACGTTATCCGCCGTCTTCCGCGTTATGTCCGTTATCTTGACCAAATTGCATCGGCAGGTGTCAAGAGGGTGTCTTCAAATGAGATCGGTCTGCAGATGGGCCTGACGGCCTCCCAGATACGTCAGGATTTCAATTCCTTCGGTGAATTTGGGAAACCCGGGTATGGATACGACGTTCTGGAACTGCGCCATCATCTCGCCGAAATACTCGGTATGACGGAGAATCATACGGCCGTTATCATAGGGGCCGGCAACCTGGGCCACGCACTCATCCGTAATTTTCGATTTAACTACTGCGGTTTTTCGCTGAGCGCAATTTTTGACGTAGCTCCGAATCTTGTCGGGACAATGCTTCAGGGCGTTCCCGTCTATCACATAGACACTTTGGAAAAATATCTTTCCGCAAACAGCGCAGACGTCGCAATACTTACTCTTCCGGCAAGCCAGGTCAATTACGTCGCTTCACGCGTTGCAAAGGCCGGTGTGCGCGGAATCTGGAACTTCACAAACGAGGAGATTGCCCCCGCGGGCGGCGATGTTGTCGTTGAGAACGTACACTTTTCCGACAGCCTCCTCGCTTTGAGTTACTATCTGTCTAACGACATATCTCAGAAGGAGGTCAAAGATTGAAACGGACCATAACGGCCGTGCTTGTCTTATTGCTCCTGATCTGTTTTACCTCTGCTCTTGCCGGGACGGCGGGAACGGCGGCGGATCCGCTCGTGAGCCTGAGCTATATAGACGACACCTTCGTTCCCGCCGTACTCTCTGAAAGTAAAAATACTGTGAACGCTGCTGTGGACGAGTCATATGAGGCGGCATCGGAGGAAGCCGCAGCCTTATACGGCGACTGTCTTCTCAGGCTCGGTGGGCCGGATGGCTATTCACTTCTGAAAGGTTTTGCCGAGGCACATCTAATTTCCGGCTCATCCCTTCACCTCGTAACCGGTGCAAGCTTCATCCCAGTCTCCGGCACGGTGAATGTGACACTCGAGAGCGGCACTCTCGTTGACGTCTCGACGGGGAGCGAAACAGCGAGCGGTGCCACACTGACAGCCGGCCACCGCTATCTCTGCTGCGAGAATACAAAGGCGGCCTTCACCGCCGCTGCTGATACCGTGTGCATGGTGGACGGTTGTATTAAGGGCGGCACTGGCGTGGATGTATTTGATACCCCAAAGGCCGTGACCCCGGCCCCCGGTTATGTTGTTCTCACAAAACAGACCATAGTATATAATGGTAAACCCGTCACCATGGAGGTGTATAACATCTCCGACAACAACTATTTCAAACTGCGTGATATAGCTCAGATGATGAACGGCACAAGTTCGCAGTTCTCCGTTGATTTCAGTCTGGAGCTCTTTACTGTCTACGCCGAAATTGGCAAGGCCTATACCTCTGTAGGCGGCGAAATGACGACCGGTACGGACAAATCCTCCACCTGCATCGCGAGCTCCTGGGGCCTTAAGGTAGATGGCGTATACAAATCCGCATATATCTATAACCTGGGTGGTAACAACTTTTTTAAACTCCGTGATCTGGGAGGCGCGCTTGGCTTCACCGTGGATTACGATGCACAGACGAATACTGTCCTTATATACAGCAGCGACTATAAGACCTGACAGCCTGAGGCTTTTTAATTTGTGTCAAAGTTTCTCTCTTCCGAATATTATATATCGAGTCCTTCTAGAGCACATCTGGTGCAGGACAATATATTTGGGAGGTCACCCATTATGGGTTGTTTTAATAATCTTTTCGGTGGTAACTGCTCCTGGCTTATCATCATTATAATTATACTTCTTATTTCTGGTTATTGTGGTAACAACGATAGCTGCAATCGCGGCTGCGGCTGCTAAACGGTACAAAAAAAGCCGGATATCTTTCGATATCCGGCTTTTTTGTTTGCATTCGTATGGATAAGCCCGGGGGAAAATAATAGCGTTTTACGGCAGCGGCCTTCTTGTATACTCGTTAGGCTCCCACCCGGGAAGAGGACAACGCTGTATTGCCCCGAAGATTTTGCTTTTTAGGTCGGGATACTGGACGGACAGGGTTTTTATGAGCGTCTTTACCTCCTCGCGTCGGCTGTTGCCATCCATCGGGCAAAGATTTTTCACGACCGGCAGCCTGTACCGCTCTGCCAAACTCCGCACCGTATTCTCACCCACATAAAGCATTGGCCGTATCTGCGTTATATCTGTCCGACTCATATACGTAACCGGCTGAAAACAGCTGATCCGTCCTTCATAAAACAACGAGAGTAAAAACGTCTCCACCGCGTCGTCGTAATGATGTGCAAGCGCAATCTTTTTTATCCCGTTTTCCGTCATAATTTCATGAAGCGCTCCACGCCTCATTTTGGCGCAAAGAGCGCAGGGATTCTTCTCCCGTCTGTCATCAAAAATGACTTTTTTAAACTCGCGCTCCCTTAATATATAAGGCACATCCAGCCGGCGGCAGAGCTCCGCAACCCGGGAAAAATCCATCCCTTCAAAGCCCATGTTAATTGTTACTGCACAGAGCTCAAACTTTTTCGGATAATACCGGCGCAGATTCGCCATCGCGCACAGGAGAGATAGAGAATCCTTCCCGCCCGAGACGCCGACAGCTACTGTGTCGCCATCTTCAATCATTGAATAGTCTTCAATGCACCGGCGTACAAGCCCCGTATATTTTTCCATGATGGTACCCCCCCCTATGCGCTGGCGCGCATATATAGACATGAATCATTCTAGTATGGTTATTATCTATCATTTTCGGTTGCCGCACAAGTGGCGAAAAAATTGAACATTAAATGTTAGTGTGAATCTTTACACCAACCTCATAAAAAATAAAATTAGTTTTGAGCATTTTGAAGTAAATCTAAGCAAAACGGAGCATTTTAAAGTTTTATACTTGATAAATAAAATTCTTTAAAAATAGAGTTGACACGAAAGTGCCGTTGTGTTATAACTAAACAGCACGTAAATGTCTGTAAAGTGCGGTATTTCGCATTTTTGCGCCCCTGACTGCGTATCTATTTTAAGTTTTGTTATTATAGTTGTCAAAACATATTTTTATTGGAGGAAGCTTAATGTCTACAACACTTGCAAAGAAGGAGACCGTTTCGCGCAAATGGTATATCCTCGATGCAGCCGGTAAGCCGCTTGGCCGTACGGCCGTCACTGCCGCCGTCCTGCTTCGCGGCAAACACAAGCCCGACTATACCCCAAACGTCGACTGCGGCGATTTCGTTATCATTTTGAACGCCGAGAAGGCCATTTTGACCGGCAACAAGCTGCAGCAGAAATTTTATCGCCGTCACAGCGGCTGGGTTGGCGGTCTTAAGGAAGTCAAATACGACCGTCTTATGAACGAGCGCCCCGAGCTTGCTATGGAACTCGCCGTCAAAGGCATGATGGCCAAGAATAACCTTGACAGAGGCGCAATGACCCGTCTCAAAATCTATCGCGGATCTGAGCACAAGCACATAGCTCAGAAGCCCGTTGAGTGGACTCAGGAATAAGGGAGGCAGTCGAATATGTATAAGAGCAAGAAGCCGTATATGTACGGCACAGGCAGAAGAAAGTCCTCCGTGGCCAGAGTTCATCTCTTTCCCGGCGGCACCGGCGCCATCACTGTTAACGGCCGCGACATTGACGATTATTTCGGTCTTGAGACCCTTAAACTCCTTGTCCGCCAGCCCCTCAACACAACCGGCACCCTCGGCAAGGTCGACATCGAAGCCACCGTCACCGGCGGCGGCGTCACCGGACAGGCCGGCGCAATCCGCCATGGAATAGCAAGAGCGCTCCTCCTCGTGGATGAGAGCTATCGCACCGCCCTCAAGGCTGCCGGCTTTCTCACCCGCGATCCGAGAATGAAAGAGCGTAAGAAATACGGGCTCAAAGCGGCGAGGCGTGCACCCCAGTTTAGCAAGCGCTGAATTTATCAAAAAACCCTGGAATCACAACGGTTCCGGGGTTTTTTCTATCTGATTTACTTTGACTTATTTTGACCTGTTTTGAACCGTGCAAAATGGGTTTATTATGGGTTAAACATATCAAATGGGTTAAAATTAGGGTTAATAAACGGGTGTGTTTGTCAATCTAAAAATACACTAAACATACAGTAAAATAACGCAAAAATGTAGCACTCTACGGGTGTAAAGAGAGCCAAAATCAGGTTATGCTAAAACATAGTGTAATCCTTGCCTTAACCTTTTTTTACTCCCTTACATTCTATTTTTTACGCTCCTTCATCCTTTTTCTTGCGCTCCTTCATCCTTTTTTGCGATCCTACATATATGGTCAAGTTATAAAGATTACATAGTCCTCTTTGGAGCAATCCAAAGAGGGTTTTTTATTAGGAAATTCAAGGCTTTCACGCACTTTAACATTAACCCATCATTAACCCATTTCACTTTTTTGGAGGAACTTCTATGAGTAAAATCAGTCGCAAAGAAACAAAAGCTA
>JBFWIW010000007.1:44092-64190 GCA_050253535.1 Oscillospiraceae bacterium | reverse complement strand
GATCGGGGGCGCCATCTCACTTTGCTGTATGGAGGGATTATAATTCCAGAAAGGTTGCTATCCGCTTATCCGCCAGCGCGTTGAGCGCGGCCCGGCGTTTGTCTGCGCTCTCATCGTAGCAGACGACAAGCGGGAAACCGGCCGCCTTCACAGTCTTTGCCGCGTAATAGGCATCTTCAAAGACATATGTCGTCGATACCGGCGTTCCGAGGGCGTTTGCCGCCTGCAGGAATATCTCCGGCTCGTCCTTCCCGGAGCCGACTTCGGTACAGGTCAGTATCGTGTCGAAGAATTCGAAAAGGCCGGTTCTTTTCAGCGCGGGCTCGACAAGGCACCTGTCTGTCGCGGTGGCTATGCACAGCTTTACTCCTTTTTGGCGCAGACCTTCCAAAAACTCTTTTACGCCGGGCTTCGCGGGGGCGTCGAACCGATAAAACGATTCCAGCATACTGTTTATGCCGTCCATAATCTCATCGGCACTCAACATGAGTCCATAGTCAGAACTGAAGTATTCGGCCGTCTGCAGAAGGCTCAGCGAGCGCAGCCTTTCCCGCAGGTCGGGGCGGGGAGTTATCCCCATGGAGAGAAGATATTTTTTACCGAGATCGTTCCAGATAGGCATGGAATCCAGCAAAGTACCGTCCATGTCGAAAATGGCACCGTCAAAACCGGATAAAACCGGACGCTCGACGTCGTCAAGTCCGCCCTGCCACATGACGATGAGTGTTCCGCTTTTGACACTCACAGTGGAACGGACACCTGTAAACTTGTTGCTCACGCCGAGCGGTATAGACGAGGTGAGCGCGGCATTTACAAGCGGGTATTTGAGTCCTGTGAGATATACGCCGTCAGCCCTGTCGCCTCCGGAAAAGACCGATATGCCGCCGGACTCTTTGGGAACAAAATTAACGCAGCCGTCCGTCACTGCGGTGATCACCGTGCCGCCGCCGACAAGGTATCCCCGCCCACCGTTTATCGCGATGTGTTCAAGGGTCTGGATATTCGCAAGTGTGTGGTCCAGCCTGCCGCCAAGGCCGCCGTATATCACAAAGCGGGAAAATCCGAGCTGAAGGCCGGTTTTGACCGCGAGCATCATATCGGTATCGTCTTTTTCAACGGGGTGCTTTATGATGTTCGGATGGTCGGGAACATGCCCGAGTGAATCAAAATCGCCGACGACGAGGTCGGGCATCACGCCGAGACTGCGGAGCGGGGAAAGACCGCCGTCGGCCGCGATGATATAGTCTCCGCCTTCGGGCAGGAACTCGTCGGGGTCGAAAAATCCCGCTCCGACAATACAGCATGTCGCTTTTTTCACTTGAAGATCACCTCAAAATCGGATGCAATGACTTATAATATTCAATATAATATCACATTTAACAGGTATTTGCCATACTCGGCAAAATCATGTTGAAAAATGTGGTAAAATAACGTATAATTACCTCGACAGTTGGCCGCTTTTGCAAGATTAACAGGCAGGAACGGGCTTTAGCGGCGAATATTCTGACGAAGCTTTTTATAAAGTATCCGGGACTCGGGAAGCTTGAGCGGGATCTCCTCAGATATCTTTAATGGAAGCATTGCAGAAAAATGAAAAGGAGAGATTAATGTGTCGGTACTTACTATAACAAAGGACAATTTTGAAAATGAGGTCGTAAAGTCGCAGGTACCGGTGCTTCTGGATTTCTGGGCGGTATGGTGCGGCCCTTGCCGCATGATGTCCCCAATCGTTGACGAGATAGCCGAAGAGGTAACGTCCGTAAAGGTTGGTAAGATAAATGTCGACGAACAGCCGGAACTCGCCGAGAGCTTCAGGATAATGAGCATACCGACGCTCGTCGTGATGAAGGATGGAAAGCCTGCATCTTCCCTTGTAGGCGTGCGGCCGAAGGAAGAGATACTGGAGATTTTGGGCTGACGCTGAATTATGCGACAGGTCTGTTTATTGTTGCCGTAATAATTTTCTGTAAATTAGCGGCTGCTATCCGTCACTGAAAGAAAAATAGAAGATAGGCCCCTGAGACCGAAAGTGATAGCTTCAAACCGGCGAGGAGGAGTACCGCATTGTGACAAAGCAGAGCGATAAACTGATCGCAAAATACGATATAGCGGAAAGGACGCTCCGGCACTTGGACGAAGCGCTCGCTAGCCGCGGGTTTTCCCGGGAGATTACGGGTGTACCGGACAGTATTATAGAAACCGGTATAGTCGCCGAGGAGAGCATCGGCGAGTTGAGGGCTTTTTTTGACGCCATAAACAGCGGAGAGGCATATGCAAAGGCTCTCCTGCTGATAAAATCGAAAGACGACGGCTTCCGTTCATTCCGCGTTGAGGCCGAGGCTGTAGTCAGCGAAGCAGCTGAGCCCGCAAGTGCAATCATTACATATTCAGATGTGACACTGCAGCGTGAGGAGGCCGTATATGAAAAATGGCGCCAGTCTCTCGCCTTGCTGCCGACGGAGCAGATTGCAATCCTTGAGGTAAACCTCTCCAGTGATTTATACCGCAATATGGAGGGCGGGCTCATCGAGCGATACTTCGATTCCCGTACAATGAAATTTGATGAGCGTATGAAGGATTTTGTTCAGAGAAGGGTATATCCGGAGGACGTTGACAAATTTATGACCGTAGTGAACAGAGAGCGGCTCATATACGGCTTTTACGACGGCATCAAGGCGATAACCATCGCTTTCCGCGCCACAGGCGACGATATGGAGCTGAGGTGGCTCAGTCTCACGATGCAGCTCGCCGAATATCCGGACTCAACAGATATAAAGCTCTATATGATATTTCAGGATATAGATAAACAAAAGCGCGGGGAACTTCTGCTCAGGGAGCGTTCGGAGATAGATCCGCTTACTAAAGTGCTTAACCGGGCGGCGTTCATTGAGCGCGTAGAGTCTGCCATTGCTGAAAAACCGGAGAGCAGGCATGCCTTCATAATTATAGACATCGACCATTTTAAGAAGGTGAACGACTTATTCGGTCATGTCGTCGGCGACAAGGCGCTCTTCGAGATTGTGCAGGATTTGAAGTCCGCCCTGCGGCAGGATGATCTGCTCGGAAGGCTCGGCGGAGATGAATTTGTCATTTTTCTCAGGAATATGCCTCCCTGCGATACAGTTGTTGAAAAAAGAGCAGAACAGATATGCACGCTCATGCGCCACAGGATAGAGGGAAAAATCGAAATTTCAGGAAGTCTCGGAATAGCGCTGTACCCGCGGGACGGGAGCGTTTTTTCTGATCTGTATGACTGCGCAGATGCCGCGTTATATCAGACCAAGGGGCATGGTAGGGGCGGTTTTTCATTTTACAGGCATGGGATGAAACACGCGGGAAGCGTGCTCTACGGCTTAAAGGGGATGTCCGAGTCCTGCGAGTGGGACAGTAGTGCCTGTAAAGAGCAGCTCACACTGCCGGCAGACGATGCGGAGTTCGGCGAAGAGATTCTCGCCGAACTGTCGAGGCTTCACTATGTTTCTGAGTACGACAGCCTGACAGGTTTCTATAACCGTACGACTTTTCTGAAAAAAGCGGAGGAATTAATAAGCGCTGAGCCGCGGGACAGTTTTATCGTTGCATATTTTGACATTGACGGGTTTAAGGCCGTGAACGACCTCTACGGTTACGCGGAGGGGGACAGACTTCTGCTTAAAATCGCCGAAAGTGTGAGAAGAGCGCTCGGAGATACAGGCATCTATTCACGCATTACAGCAGACAAATTTGCCATGGTAGTGCCAAACGACGCCGCTGTCCTTCAGTTGTTCTCGTGTTCCCGGGATGGAGGTCAAATGGAATGCGGCCTGCCGTTCGAGGTAAAAACCAGCATGGGGCTGTATATCGTCGATGATCCCACGTTGCGGGCAGAGGCGATGCTCGACCGCGCCGCCCTTGCGGAGAAAACGGTAAAAGGCAGGTTTGACAGGCTGTATGCCTATTATGACCACGAAATGCTAGAAGCGCTTTTGCGCGAACAGGAAATAGTCAGCGAAATGGAATCCGCGCTCGAGTCCGGTCAGTTCGACATATATTTCCAACCCCAGTACAATAATATAACCGGCAGGATATCCGGAGCCGAAGTGCTTGTCCGGTGGATGCACCCGACAAAAGGGATTATATATCCGAATGATTTTATACCTATTTTTGAGAAAAACGGTTTCATCAGCCGCTTGGATGAATTTGTCTGGGAGCGGGCCTGCAGCTGCCTGAAGAAGTGGAACAGCGCCGGATGGAATTCTATACCAATTTCGGTATCCGTGAATGTCTCGCGCCACGATATATTTCAGTCCGACCTGGTCGAAAAACTGAAGAGTCTTATAAAAAAATATGAGCTCCCAACGTTTATGCTCAAGCTGGAAATAACCGAAACTGCGTTTGTAGAGGATTCTAAAAGGCTTATTGATGTTGTAAAACGTCTTCAAAAGGAAGGATTTTTCATTGAAATGGACGATTTCGGCAGCGGGTATTCATCGCTGAATGCGTTGAAGAACGTGCCTGTCGACATATTGAAGCTGGACATGAGTTTTCTTACGGATGACGAGGGAACAGGTCGCGGCGGCAATATTTTAAACAGCATAATGCGTATGGCAAAATGGTTGCGCCTGCCGGTGGTTGCAGAGGGTGTCGAGACAAAGGAACAGGCGGACTATCTCCGAAGCATAGGCTGTGATTATGTGCAGGGCTATTATTATTCTCAGCCAATGTCCGTGCCTGAATTTGAAAGACTCATAAAAAGTGCCGCGACTGAGATACCGACTATAGATTCACATATTCTTAACGTGTTCGATGTCAACGCTTTCTGGGATCCCAATTCACAGGAGACGATAACTTTCAACAGTTATGTCGGCGGAGCGGCGGTTATCGAGTACCACGACGGGATATGCGAGGTGCTGCGCATAAATGACCGCTATCTCGATGTCATTGGGATGGAGAAAACAGTCTTTGAGAGCAAAATGCTCGATTTGTTTAATACCATTGAGCAGTCGGATAGGAAGATATTTGTTGCTATGCTGGAAAGAGCGATAAGTGGCGACGGAGAGGCGGAATGTGAGACCCGCCGAATTTATACCTCTGACGGGAATATACACTGGATAAAATCGCGTGTGCGCCTTATCGCATATATTGAGCACCGGTATATTTTCTACAGTTCTGTGGAGAATATTACCGAGCGGATCCATACGGCGCAGGCCCTCAAACTACAGGAGGAGAGATATGGGGCGCTCATGAAACTGACCGACGCCATGATTCTGGAGTACGACGTAAAAAAAGATATCCTTTTCTGCGATATCAGAGAGAAAGGCGAGAAACGGGCCGAAAAAACAGTGGAACACGTATTGAAAAATAAGGATAAAACAGCGTTTTTTGACAATAAAAGTGCGGAAATGTTTTATGAGCTACTGCAGCGAGCCTGTGAAAAGGAGATGTCGGGGACCTTGGATGTTACCGCTAACATCTGTGGTTCCAATTTCGAGAAATACCGAGCCGTATTTGTCAGCATTGCAGACGAGAGCGGTAACGTATGCCGCGTAATCGGAAGAGCGGACAGGGTCGACTGAGGAGAATAACAAGTATCCAAAAAGCCTCGCACAAAGGCGGATTAATATTCACGCCTTAGGCGGCAATATACCGGAGGTATGCCTTTTTGAAAAAAGTTCTTATGATAGGCACCGGAGGGACAATAGCATGCGAGGCAACCAGCGGGGGTCTCGCACCGGTTCTTTCATCGAAACAGCTGCTCCGCCATATTCCCAGTATAAACGCCTTCTGCGAAGTGGAATGTGTGCAGGTCTGCAACATCGACAGCACAAATATTTCGCCCTCGCACTGGCTCGATATAGCAAAGATTATACGGGATAATTATGACTCTTTTGACGGTTTCGTCGTCTGTCACGGGACGGATACCATGGCTTATTCGGCAGCCGCGCTTTCATATCTCATACAGGGGCTGACTAAACCGATTATAATAACAGGTTCGCAGAAGCCTATAAACGACGAGTCCTCCGACTCGAAGAAAAACCTTTTCGACAGCTTTATCTGCGCTTCTTCCGATACGCTTTGCGGAGTATACATCGTGTTTTCCGGCAAGGTTATTCTTGGTACAAGGGCGCGTAAAACGCGCACCAAGAGTTTTAATGCTTTTAACAGCATAAACTATCCCTATATCGCTGTGGTGCAGGACGGCTGTCTTATGCAGTATATCCCGCAGACGCACGGGGATGGACCGGTGTTCTTTGACGCACTTGGTACGAAAGTCGCCCTTTTGAAGCTGATCCCGGGTATAAATTCAGATTTATTGCGCTATCTCTTGAAGCAAAACGATATTGTCATAATAGAAAGCTACGGCGTTGGCGGAGTCCCTTCCATGGAGCCTTATCGGTTTTACGAGATCATAAACGGTGCCGCATCCGAGGGCAAGACAGTGGTTATAACGACCCAGGTGCAGAACGAGGGCAGCGACATTTCGGTCTACAAGGTCGGACACAGCCTGAAGGAAAAGCCCGGCGTCATTGAGGCGTACGACATGACAACAGAGTCCCTTGTCACAAAGCTCATGTGGATACTCGGCAGAACGAAGGACCCCGCTGAGATAAACAGGCTCTTTTATGCGCCGGTAGCCTGCGACATACTATACACCGGCGAAGGGTACCGAATGTAAACGCCCTGCAGTTCATCCGATAATACGGACACAAGAATTTTTTTAACTGGGCCAAACAAATATATCACCGGCTATTGACAAACGGATTAGCCGGTGATATATTTGTTATACAGTTAGTTACTAGACTAATTAACTAGATGGCCGAAAGGGAGTGATGGGTTTGGCGGGAAACTTTACGGATGATAGGCCGATATTCCTTCAGATTGCGGAGCTTTTGGAGGATGCGATACTCTCCGGAGCATATGGGGAAGAGGAACAGGTGCCGTCGATAACCGAGTTCTCGGTCGCTTATAAGATAAACCCGGCTACGGCGCTGAAAGGTGTCAGCATCCTGGCGGACGAGGGGCTACTCTATAAAAAGCGGGGGCTTGGGATGTTCGTCGCTGCTGGGGCGAAGGGCAAACTCGCATCCAGGAGAAAGGATCGGTTTTTCCGCGACTTCGTGCTGCCGACGGCACGCGAGGCGAAAAGACTCGAAATAACCGAGAGTGAACTCATAGAAATGACGGAAAGAGGGTTTAAGCAAAATGGCGATTGAGGTTAAAAATATCACCAAGACGTACGGTGGCTGCTGTGCGCTTGACGGGGTGAGCCTCCGCTTCGGGGAGAATAAGATTTACGGTCTTCTCGGGAATAACGGCGCGGGCAAGACAACGCTACTGAATATCATCACAAACAGGATCTACGCGACCGGCGGTGAGGTGGTCGTCGACGGAGAGTTGGCGCCCGGCAACGACCGCATGCTGCATAAGATGTTCATGGTCGGCGAAAAAAACCTCTATCCCGACGATATGCGCGTGAAAAAGGCTTTTTCGGTGACAAAGCTATTTTATCCGGATTTCGACGAGCAGTACGCCCTCGAAGTATCAAAGCGCTTTGGCTTGAATACCAAGAAGAAGATTACGGCGCTCTCAACAGGCTACGCCTCGATCTTCCGGCTCATAACAGGTCTCTCCTCAAACACGCCGTACCTACTCCTCGACGAACCCGTACTCGGCCTTGACGCCCAGCACCGCGACATGTTTTATAAGCTGCTAATAGAGAAATACAGCAGCGCGCCCTGCACTGTGATCATATCGACGCACCTCATACAGGAGGTCGCTGAGCTCATAGAGCACACGGTAATAATCCGTGACGGCAGGATAATAAAGGATATGCCGAGCGAGGAGCTTCTCTCCGGGGCATATACGGTCTCCGGCCCGGCGCGGCTGGTAGACGAATACCTAGCGGGGCGTGAGACGATATCGGAGACTGCTCTGGGCGGACTTAAGACCGCCTGTGTACAGGGAGTGCCGGATTCTGCCGCGTTACCCGTTGGAATTGAGCTGGGCAGGATAAACCTTCAGGATTATTTCATAAGCCTTATGAACGGGGAGGACGCAAAATGAACTTAAAACCAATTTTCAGATACAGGCTTGCAAATAACCTGAGAGGGGTAGGCGTATTCTTCGGGATAATGGCGCTTATAATGGCGGCGGCTATAATCGGATTTACCAGCGTATACATGAGAATCGGAAATAATGTCTCGGGGAGTTTTTCGGCTTACGGTTTTGCCAGTGCGGTCGCTCTGTTTGTCTTCGGCATAACCGCGATACGCGAAGATGTTCGGCTGGCGCTGCAGAACGGAACGAGCCGCCTGACGGTTTTTTCCGCAGAGGTACTTAGCCTCGTCGCCACTGCGGTTATACTTGCCGCCGCAGGGGAAGCGCTGACGGCTCTGGGGCAGGCTCTCACGAAGAGTTATGACAATCTCCGGATAGTGGATATCTTTCAGCTGCTTTTCTGGCAGAGCAGCACAGAAAGCGGTATGACGTTTTTACAGCATGCGGGGAGCGCTGCGTGTATGACCGCTATGTTCATTTGCGCGGACCTTGCAGGCATGTTCCTGTCGCTCATATTCTATCGCCTGAATAAAGGGTGGACGATAACCGTGGCGATTGCGGGGCCGCTTCTGATTTTTAACGGTCTGCCGTTTTTAATATATAAGTTTTCCGGATTTTTCTTTCCGATAGGTAAGTTTATCGTGGGGTCACCGCAGAATTTTGTCCTCTCAATGCTGCTCGCCGCCATGATTACAGGCGCCTTTAACTGGCTCCTTCTCCGGCACGCGCCGGTCAAAGCCGCAAAATAGAACACAAAGGGCCGGCGCGGTGTTTTCCGCGCCGGCCTTGTCGGGGCATGTTGCTTTACGCTCCGTAAGCGGCTTTCATAGCTTCGGCAATATGGCGTTTTTTGCAGCTCTCGCAGATAAACACCGCTTCGCTGCCGATTTTTTTGGCCGCATACTCAATCTCATCACGTGTGCCGATGACCGCGCCGCATTCTTTACAGTGGACCAGAAAGAATGTTCTGCCCCAGATTTTACGACTATTTTTATCCTCATACACTTCTATAGCGGAGGTTGGGCACACCTCCGCGCAGCTCTTGCAGCCTATGCAGACTCCGGTTGGCTCGTGATAAGGGGTGGCGACCTCTTTTTCCACCCCGCGGTTAACGGTGGAGATAGCGCCTGTGCCGACCTCAAAGCAGGCTCTGGCGCATAGGCCGCATACGATACATTTGCCGGTATCCGCCGGGCGGAGCCTTGCAGGGACTTTTACTTTGAAGCGGCTGCAGAGCTCCTTTATTTCCTCGCTCTCCGGTGCGCGCAGCGCGAGCAGGGCAAGCACCGCGCGGCGCGCCGTAACTGTACGGTCTGAATTTGTGAATACCTCGCACTCATGTTCGACAGGGAACATGCAGGAGATGACCATCCGGCTTTTTCCGCGTTCCGTGATTTCGACGATGCAGACACGGCAGCAGCCCTGTCCTTCCAGCCCCGGGTGGTGGCAGAGAGTCGGGATATAGATGCCGTTTCGGCGGGCGATATCGATAAGATATTCGCCATGCGCACATGCGCAATCTTTTCCGTCAATCTTTATAGTCATCTCTGTCGCCTCCTTCCCGGCCCTTTGCCGTCACCGCGCCGAATTTGCAGGCACTGCGGCAGCTACCGCAGGACACGCACTTGTCAGGGTCTATTTTGTGAGGCTTTCTCACCTCGCCGGATATTGCGCCGACGGGGCAGGCCTTTAAACAAACACCGCATCCGCGGCATTTCTCCGCGTCTATTACGAACGAGGTCAGCGCCTTGCAGACACCCGCCGGGCAGCGGTGTTCATTGATATGCGCCTCGTATTCCTCCCGGAAATAGCGGAGCGTGGAGAGTACGGGGTTCGCCGCGCTCTTTCCAAGGCTGCAGAGCGACGCGTCTGAAAGAGTTACACCAAGCCTCTCCAGAAGATCAAGGTCTTCGGGCTGCCCGCGCCCCTCACAGATATCCGTGAGGATGTCGAGCATGTGCCGCAGCCCCTCTCGGCAGGGAGTACACTTTCCACAGCTCTCCTCGGAGAGGAATTTAACATAATATCTGGCGACCTCTACCATACAGCTCCGGTCGTCCATGACGATCATGCCGCCGGAACCCATCATAGCTCCCCGGCTGGTCAGCGAGTCAAAATCGACCTCGAGATCGAGCATCGAGGTAGGGATGCAGCCGCCGGACGGGCCGCCGGTCTGCACAGCCTTGAATGGCCTGTCCTCCGCTATGCCCCCGCCAATGTCAAAGATGAGCTTCCGCAGCGTGACACCCATCGGTATTTCGACGAGTCCGGTATTTTTTACCTTGCCGACCATTGCGAACACCTTAGTGCCGCTGCTGCCCTTTGTGCCGATTTTCGCAAATTCGGATCCGCCGTCCTTTATAATCACGGGGATGCTTGCGAGCGTTTCGACGTTATTGAGTACCGTCGGTTTATTCCATAGTCCGCGCTGGACGGAGCGGATATACTTTGCCCTCGGCTCGCCGGGTCTGCCTTCGATAGAGGCCATGAGCGCCGTCGATTCGCCGCAGACGAAAGCACCGCCGCCGCGTACGACGGCAAGGTCGAAGCGTTTTCCGCTTCCGAGTATATCGCTGCCGAGTATTTTCCGCTCTCGCGCCTGCTTAAGCGCGTTATCGATGCTGCGGCGTGCGTTTACATACTCGTCGCGGATATAGAGGAACCCCTCCTCCGCGCCGATTGCGAGCGCGCCGATTATCATTCCCTCGATGACGCTGTGCGGGTCGCCCTCCATGACGGAGCCGTCCATAAACGCGCCTGGGTCGCCCTCATCGCCGTTCATCACGATGTACTTGGGAAACTCGTCGTAGCCTGCCGCCGTACGCCATTTGCGCCCGGTGGGGAAGCCCGCTCCGCCTCGGCCGCGAAGTCCGGAGACCTCGACCTCGGTTATTATCCCGTCCGGCGTCATGCCGAGGGCCTTTTTCAGGGCCTCATACCCGCCGCGCGCGATGTAGTCGTCAATGTTATACGGGTCGATTTCCCCGACGTTCCGCAGAGCTATTTTCTTCTGAGCCGAGAAAAACGGGTGGGACGCTCTGTTGGTTATATATTTCCCGTCCCCGGTTTTATAAAGCAGCCGCTGTACGGGAGCTTTTCCGATTGAGGAAATGATATCGTCCGCATCGGAGGGGCGAACCTTATAATAGGTGATGTCGTCAGGCATTATGCGAACGACCGGGCCCTTTTCGCAGAGACCGTGGCAGCCGGTGCATTTTACGGTGGTCTCAACCTTCGCTTCGGCTCCGGTTTGTGCGAGACCGGCCTTTAGAGCTTCCGCGGTTTTGAGACTGCCGTTAGCCAGGCAGCCTGTTCCGCAGCAGACAAGAATCGTGCGCGCCATCAGACCGCCTCCCTGTATAAGTTAAATATAGCGGGCAGCTTTTCAAGCGTCACCTTGCCGTGATACTCTTCGTCGACGACGAGAACCGGCGCCATGGCGCATGAGCCGAGACAGTTAACGAGTTCAAGCGAGAACAGCCCGTCCTCCGTCGTCTCCCCGGGAGAGAGGCCGAGTACACGCTTTATTCCGTCTATGAGCGTCGTGCTTCCCTTTATATGGCAGGCCGTGCCGTCACACACTTTTATGATATGGCGGCCCTTTGGCTTTAAGCTCAGCGCTTTGTAAAAGGTCGCCATCGAATAGAGCCGCGACAGAGGACAGCCGAGATATTCGGCGAGCTCCTCCATCCCCGCCCGCGGGATAAAGGCGTATTTTCGCTGCATATCCTGCATAATGGCGAGCGCAAAGCGCTGCTCCTTTGGATACGCGGCGATCAGCAAACGCATCTCATTGATATCCAGTTCCAAATTATCTAACCTCCTGCTACGATGGGGAAGATCGAAACCGTGTCCCCGTCGGTAAGTGTCGCGTTAAATCCACCGATGTGTACGGCATTGCGGCCGTTCACAAGAAGAATGAGGTCAGTACCCAAATCATTTCCGTCGGCGGAAAGGCTTTTTTTTCTGAAAGCCGGACCAAATCGGTCGGACAGCTCATGCAAAAGAGCGCCGACGGTTTCGGGACCCGTTATATTTAAAGTCATGCGGCCCGTTATATCGCGGTAATATGCAAAAAATTTTATCAGTATGGCTGTCGCCCCATTTCAAATTCCAAAGGGTATTCGGCACCCATTGAAAAATTGTGATTTTACCGCTCACGGCGGGTCACGCAGTTTTCACGCTTGATATGCTGCCGTAAAATATCTGTTTTTTTGCCGGCACGGGATGACCGCAAAGGCCGCCCCGTGCCGCAATAGTTACTCAGGATACTCTGATCAAATCAAACATCACCGTCTTGGCAGGTCTAACGTCCCTACTTATCGTGAAAAAGCTCATTTCTTCTCTTTTTTTGCCTCAATTGGGGGCGTTTTCCCCGCCGACCCGTATGCGCCGGATTTAATCAGTACGTCCCTTATTTCAAGCCCAGCTTTGCCCTCTGCTCCGCCGTCGGAACTCCCTCGGAGTCCCAGCCGCGCACAGAGTAATACTCACCGAGCATCGCGCTAAGCTCTGCGACTTTTCCTGCCGCAGGACCGGTAGGAACTTTTTCCTCAAGAAGCCTGGGTGGCAGGGTGTCCTTTTCGACACCGGCCGCTATGTTGAATACCTTTTCGATGTTCCAAACGCGTTCACCCTTGAGGAGTATCTCCTCGTCCGTCTCGTCGGTACCGACGGCCTCGCGGTATTGGGACGCGATCTCGGGCAGTCCGAGGCCGAATGTGGTGAACAGGCATATGCCGGACGAGTCTATTAGCGAGGTCAGATCCTGAAATAGCTTCAGGAGCGCGGGTTTGCCTTCAGTGACGAGCGGATCGGTCTTTATCGGAACGCCCAATATCTCGGGGGAGGTGAGATAGCCGCGGACGTGGCAGCCGCCGCGGTTCGAGGTTGCGTATTCGAGTGCCATGCCCTGAATGGCACGGCCGTCATAAGCGGGCATTTCCTGCTTTTTGACGCTCATGGATAGCTCGGGGTGACCGTATTTTTCGCCAAGGCGGTAGGAACCCAAGGCAACAATCTTACCGAAGCCCTCGTTTTTCGCCGCCATTTCGGTTACCCTGACAACCGCGTCGGTGTCGCCGAAGCGGAGCGGGAAGCCGACGTCCTCTTTCGGAATAGCGCCCATTTCGTATAGCTCCATGGCGCATGCAATTGTCGCGCCGAGTGTTATGGGGTCCAGACCGTACTCGTTGCATGTGAAGTTGGATTTGCAGATGGCGGCGAGATCGGATACGCCGCAGTCCGCGCCGAAGCTCCAGCCGGCCTCGTATTCCGGACCCTCGCCGAAGGATTTATACGGTCCGTCGGGAATGCGGGTCACACGGCCGCAGGCGATAGAGCATCCGAAACAGCCTTTGTTCTTTACAAGGTACTTATTTACAAGCGACTCGCCGCCCGTCTTGTCGGCCTCGGCGAATACTGTGCCGTCGCGCCCGTTGCAGGTCGGAAGGGCTCCGCTCTCGTTAATAATATTGACCAGAACTTCGGTGCCATAAGCGGCGAGACCCGCTCCTCCCACCGGGTGGGCTTTGATGAGTGCTCTGGCATTTACCACCGCGTCATAGAATTTCTCGGGGCGCGCGACGGTAACGGAACCGGAGCCTTTTACCGCAATGGCCTTAAGATTTTTTGAGCCCATGACTGCGCCCAGCCCGCCGCGTCCGGCCGCCCGGTGCTTGTCGTTCATAACAGTTGCGTAGAGGCAGCCGTTTTCACCTGCGGGGCCGATACACGCCACGCGGAAATCGCCGCAGGCGGCTACCAGTGTGTCTGTCGCCTCATACACCGTCTTACCCCACAGCCCGGAGGCATCGCGCAGTTCCACCGTACTGTCTTTTATGTAGAGATACACGGGCTTCTCGCTCACGTTTTCAAAAATAATGCCGTCATAACCCGCATACTTAAGCTCGGGGCCGAAGTGGCCGCCGGAGTTGGACGCGCCTATCGTCCCTGTCAGCGGCGCCTTGGCGACGACCTCGTACCTGCCCGCTGATGTCGCGATAGTACCGGTCAGAGGGCCGGTCATGAATATGAGCTTGTTTTCAGGAGACAGAGGATCAACCTTTGGGTCGACCTCCTCGCAGAAATATTTTGTGCCGAGTCCGCGCGCGCCGACGTAATCATGGGCGTATTTCATGTTCAGCGGCTCTTTTTTGATAGAGCCGGTCGCAAGGTCAATACGCAGAATTGTTCCTATCCAGCCGTTCATGCTCCCGCCTCCTCTCCGAATACTTCCTTGAAGCTTGCGGCCACCGCGCGCTTCCTGTCCTGCCCGTCATCCGGGTCGACAAACTGTATGGCGCCGGAGGGGCAGAATTTGGCGCATTTCGGGTCTCCGCCGCACAGGTCGCATTTGAATACTTTTCGGGTGATCGGTGAAAAGCTGATGTTGCCCAGAGGGCAGGCGTTCATACACATCTTGCAGACGATGCATTTTGCGCCGTCCATGATGACCGTCCCATTTTCGTCGCGCGATATGGCGCCGACCGGACAGACCTTAAGACAGCAGGCCTCCTCGCATTGGAGACACATGACGGGGATTGCTACCGCCGCCTCTTCGTAAGCCATGACCGTAACGGCCGAGAGCTTAGGATTGATGAAGCCGTTGTGTCCGAATGAACAGAACAGCTCGCATGTGCGGCAGCCAACGCATTTTTCGGGTTTGATAATTAGTTGTTTTGCCATGCCATTACCTCCGTTTAAAAATTTCTTTGTGCTGATGCTTTTTCAAAGCGGGCTTAATAAATAGAAAAAAGCCCGCTTTGAACCACGGTAAAACCGCGGAACAAACGGACTCCTTTGCAAACATGGCAGGTGGCGGGGTTTCCCCCTTCCGCCCTTACGTCGCCACTTCCTAGTGCATAATACACAATACGGCAGGGACGATCGGAGTGTTTTGTTATGCATTTATTATAAACCTACTGACCGGTAATCGCAAGTATGACATAAGTTTAATATAACTAAACTTATAGATTCTTTTTTATGTACAATAACAAGAATGTTGGTGGATGATACCAGAATTGCAGGATTATGCAAAATCACCTAGCGCTTAATTGCTTTATCTATTGAAAAAAAACTCTAAACAGATTAAAATAATAACAAACACTTTTTTATGCCTGAAAGGAAGAGCGCTATGCCGAATACTGAATATGAAAAACTGCTTTCAAATTTTTCAGCCTGGGAACATCTTGCGAGGGACGAACAGGAAAATATGATGAACAATGCTTCGCTTATGCACTATCCAAAGGGCACAAATATCCATAGCGGAGAGAACAACTGCCTGGGCTTTTTCATTATTAAGAGCGGGGTGCTGAGGACCTATATGCTCTCCGAGGAGGGCAAGGAGATAACGCTCTATCGCCTCGGAGAGGGAGATATGTGCGTCCTCTCCGCCTCATGCGTGCTTTCCGCGATTACTTTCGATGTGCACGTCGACGCGGAGGAGGACTCGGAGGTTCTGCTCATCGGTTCGCATTATTTTTCGGGCCTTGCCGAACGCAATATCTATGTTGAGTGTTTTGCCTATAAGATTGCGACCGAACGTTTTTCCGACGTAATGTGGGCTATGCAGCAGATACTTTTCATGAGCATGGATAAGCGGCTTGCGGTGTTCCTTTGGGATGAGCTGTCACAGTCCGGCAGCGATATCATCCGTATAACACATGAGCAGGCAGCGCGGTATATCGGCAGCGCCCGAGAAGTGGTCACCAGAATGCTGAAATATTTTGCGCAGGAGGGCATCGTTGAACTCTCACGCGGCGGTATAAAAATTGTCGACAAAGAGAAACTCAGAGCGCTTACGAAATAAAGCAACAGCGGCAGATCAAAGTGACCTGCCGCTGCTGCTTTATTTATGTTTATACGCTGAGCATTTTGACGATTTCGGATTTAGGTCTTACTCCTACAGTTGTACTGACTACCTTTCCGTCCTTGATGACGGCAAGAGTCGGGATACTCATGACTTTGAATGCGCTTGCAAGCTCAGGTTGTTCATCAACATTAACCTTGCCTACCTTTGCATTAGTGACCTCTCCAGCTATTTCGTCAACCACAGGGGAAACCATTCTGCACGGGCCGCACCATGAAGCCCAAAAATCCAAAAGTACAGGCTTGTCCGAACGCATGACCTCTGCTTCGAAATTATCTTTTGTTATAACGAGTGCCGACATTATTATCTCTCCTCTATCTTTATTATTTTTTGTTTCTGAGTTTATTATACCCGTTTTTTATATTCATTCTGTGAGCAGGTCACACAAACGAAATTCCAAATATTGGACCAAAAAATATTGCAACAGTATGCCCGTATTGCTATTTGCCAGAGACGATTTATGGTATAATCAGGCTATACAATACTCTATATAAGTATACCGGCATAAAAAGCCAATTATAACCTGAATGAAAAACTGGTATTTTTTGCATACATACTAAAATAGAGAAAGGAGAGAGGTGCTTGGAACAGCTGATAGCAATTGATGATACCGTTTCAGCGGCAATTCAAAAACATGCCGATATGGTCCGCCGAATTTGTTTTCTATATTTGAAGAACTATGCCGATGTGGAAGACGTGTTTCAGGAGGTATTTTTAAAGTTCTTTTTAAATGCCGAATCGTTTCAAGGCGAAGAACACCAGAAGGCCTGGCTTTGCCGTGTGACATTCAACAAGTGCAAAGACGTGTGTAAAAGTTCCTGGCGGAATAAAGTGGTCAGCATTGAGGAAATGGATATTCCTTATGAAAGCCCGGAACGAAATGAACAGATAAAAGCTGTTTTCGATCTCCCTCCCGAATACAAAGAATTGATCTATCTACATTATTACGAGGGCAGGACAATTCCGGAGATCGCGGAAATATTGCAGAAGAATACAAGTACTGTCTACTCTCGGCTAAGGCGCGCCAAAGCGCTGCTTAAAAAGAAAGCGGGCGAAATTCTTATATGAACTCTTTTTTTGAATATATGGATAAAATAAAAGCGGAAGAAAAACTTAAAGAGAACACAATAGTTTTTGTCAGAAAAGCCCTTGCCGCCGGAGCGCAGCAAAGGGAGAGTGAAGTACTGAAAAAGTCCGCATATAAAAAGATAGCCGTCGCTATATCGTCGGTGGCCGCTTGCGTGGTTTTGGCGGCAGCGGGATATGCATACTACAATACGCCTGTAAATTATGTAAGTCTGGATATAAACCCTAGCGTTGAACTAGGTGTAAACGCCTTTGGCAGTGTGATATGCGCGGATGGATATAACGCGGACGGAAATTCGATTTTGAAAGGACATAAATTAAAAAATCAATCCCTCGAAGAGGCGATAAGCATACTTGTTCAGGAGGCGGCCGAACAGGGTTTTATCACGGAGGACGGCTCAACGGTTATAGCGGTCACCGCGCAGTCGGACGATGAAGAAACCGCCGCCGAATTGCAGGAGACTAGCAGGGCGGGAGTAGATCTGGCGCTTGACATCTGCAGCACAGATGCTGTAGTGTATACCGACTGTTCATGCCTCCGGTTCAGAACCGAGGCCAGGGAACTGGGCATATCACCGGGGAAGTACAAGCTGATTTCGGTTTTGCAGGAACTTGATCCGAGCATTACGATCGAGACGTATAAGGACGCAAAAGTCACAGATATTATAACAAAAGCGAACGAGTATCTGACGGAATCTCCGAACAGCGATGTTAACGGTGAAAATGCCCAATCTCTTGAAATAATCGCTCAGGCCGCCAGAGATGTACTCGCGGCAAAGGGCTGCACAGAAAAAGATCAGAACACGTGCAGCAGAAATATGAACACGGATCAAGAATGTGAAGACAACGATCCGGAGCAGGAAACAGATGAGGATTCAGCCATAGCAGAACAGAATCAGGCCGAGATACAGAGCGCTTCTGCATCGGAACAGGATAAAGGCCAGACCCGGACCTCGGGTCAGGATCAGGCAGCGAACGCTTCAGCCTCGGGAAAGGAACAGGGTAAGGCGCAAACCGGATTGCAGCAAAGTCAAAGCCAGAGTTCTTCGGATGTCAAACAGAATCAGGGCCAGAGTCAGGATACTAGTGATGACAAGCAGAATCAGGGCCAGGGCTCTTGTGATGACAAGCAGAATCAGGGCCAAATTAAGGGTTCTTCGAATGACAAGCAGAATAAGGATCAGGATCTGAGCTCATCGGAAGAGGAGAAGGAGCAGAAGCCGAATGAAAACTCATCCTCGGATCAGAAGACAAAGAATGAAGATGAGAAGGAGAGCGCAAAGAGCAAAACAGACGATAAAGATTCGAAAGATAACGGCAGTACGGAGTCCAAAAGCGAAAAGAACGGAAAGAGCAAAAGCTAAAGACCCGGCTTCCGCCGTTCCGTCATTTGCCGTTTTCATTAATAATAGTCTTTCACCGTGATTTTATACGGCGGAAGACTATTTTTAGTTTGTCGGAAACTTTGTTTTCGACAAAGACCGGAATGAGTTCCGGGTGAGGTCAGGCCACGCAAGCAGCGCTTTGCAGGGAGTAAATCCCCGCAAAGCGCTGGGAGACAGTCTTTTTCGGATTTCGATAGTACCCGCCTGTTGCAATGACCGAAAAAGCTGTTTGTGTCGGTGAAAAGGACGAGAGGACTTTTTTATCAAAATTATGAACAGATTTGTTCGTTGTATTCGTATTAAAGACAGGAAGGAGGGAGGCAATTGGAACAGTCGTTAGGTACCGACGATGCTGTTTCAGCAGCAATTGAAAAATATGCCGATATGGTCCGCCGCATTTGTTTTCTGTATCTGAGGAACTATGCCGACGTGGAAGACGTGTTTCAGGAGGTGTTTTTAAAGTTCTTTTTAAACGCGGAATCGTTTCAGAGCGAAGATCACCAGAGGGCGTGGCTTTGCCGTGTGACATTCAACAAATGCAAAGACCTGTGCAAAAGCTTCTGGCGGAATAAAGTGGACAGCATTGAGGAAATGGAAATTCCTTACGAGAGTCCAACGCAGGGCGAGCTGATAAAAGCCGTTCTCGAATTGCCTTCCGAATACAAGGAAGTGGTCTATCTGCACTATTACGAGGGCAGGACAATTCCGGAAATCGCGGAAATAATGCAGAAAAATACGAATACCGTCTACACCCGGCTCAGGCGCGCCAGAGAGAAGCTAAAACAGAAAGTGGGGGAAACTATGTTATGAATTTTTTTGCGGAATATTTGGACAGAATGAGAGCGGAAGAAGACTTGAAAGAGGGCACAAAGGTGCTTGTCAGGGGTGCTCTCGCAGGCAGAGGCCGGCAAACCGGGAACGGAAGTCCGACACATGAGCGAAAAAGGTCTGCGGTAAAAAGAATGGCAGTCGCCATCTCGTCGGTAGCTGCCTGTGCGGTTTTGTCTGTAGCGGGTTACGCATATTACAATACGCCGATAAACTATGTCAGCCTGGACATCAACCCAAGCGTAGAATTGGGCATAAACGTCTTCGGCAGCGTTGTATGCTCGGAGGGATACAATGAGGACGGAGATTCAATTTTAAAGGATAACAAACTGAGAAATCTTTCACTGGAAGAGGCAATCACCGCTTTAGTCCAAAAGGCTGACGAGCAGGGCTTTATTCTGGAGGACGGTTCCACGGTGATTGCGATAACCGCGGAATCGGACGACGAAGAAACGGCCTCCGGCCTGCGGGATACAGGCGAAAATGGGGTAGCTACGGCGCTTGAGACCTGCAATGCGGCAGCGATAGTTTATACGGATTGTTCGAGCCTGCAGCAGAGGACTGAAGCTAAAGAGCTTGGCGTATCTCCCGGTAAGTACAAACTGATTGCGGCACTGCAGGCGCTTGACCCCAGTATTACAGTCGAGCAGTACATGGACGCAAAGATTACGGAAATAATAGCAAGAGCGGGTGAATATCTGTCGTCATCTACAGACTACGATGTCTTAAACGGTGAGAATGCCGTTTCTTTTGAAAAGATGGCCCAGGCCGCGCAGAATGTGCAGACTGCAAAAGGCAGCGCGGAGAAAAACAGGAACAGCGAACAGAATATGAATCAGGGCCAGGAAGATGGAAACAAAAACCAGGAGCAGAATGGAACACAGAACTCGGG
>JBFWIW010000007.1:0-43992 GCA_050253535.1 Oscillospiraceae bacterium | reverse complement strand
CAGACACAAACTGATGTGGGCTCAGGACAGAACCAGAGTTCGTCGGATGTGGAGCAGGAGCAGAGCTCATCGCCGCAAACTCAGGGTTCGGATGAAACGGGGAGCGCGCAGAAGGACAACACAGCTTCCAATGAAAACGACGGCGCTTTGTCCGGTGGTACACAGAACGGAAAGGTCCAGAACTGAGTTTCATACTACTATTAAATTAGCCTAAAGCGGCCTGTTTTCCACCAGGCGGTGATAATTTACTGGGCGGGCGACAGTCCGCCATGCTAAAGAATTTTTATAAATTGTGCATTCCCAAAGTTTCCGGTGACATGCGCGGCGAAAACCTTACCTCTCGAGGCTTATGAGAGCCGAGAACTTATTCCCGCACTGTCAGAAAATATGTGTCTCGACAAGCAAAGGCCGGATGCGAAATGCATCCGGCCTTTGCAGGATATGTGATCAGATAAACAGGTTTACATTGGATTCTTCGGCATCTCCGAGATATGCGCCGACGCCGCCGAGCTCCACGCCGTCAATGAGTTCCTCTTCCTTTATTCCCATCACGTCCATGCTCATGGTGCAGGCGACGATCTTGACGCCCGTCTTCATGGCCTTCTTAATGAGATCCTCAAGGGAATCCACATTTTTATCCTTCATAATCTTTTTCATCATAGCTGTACCCATACCGCCCATGTTCATCTTGGACAGCCTGAGCTTGCCGGAGCCGCGGGGCATCATGCCGCCGAACATGGACTCCATCATTGTCTTTTTTACATTCTGCTTATCGGGTTTGCGCAGTACGTTCAGGCCCCAGAAGGTGAAGAACATCGTGACCGGCCTGCCCATTGCGGCGGCGCCGTTAGCGATTATAAAGCTCGCCAGCACCTTGTCGAGGTCGCCGGAGAACACTATGATGGTCTTGCCCTCGGTCGTGTTCTGTACGGCAGCGGCAGGAGCTGAGGAAACAGGGGAAGCAGCGGAAACGCCCTTTTTCACCAGCGCCACGTAGTCGTTTCCTCTGTGCTCGTTGGAAACCAGCTGATTTCCGGTGCGTCTGCACCATGCGACGATATCCCTTGCAAAGCCCGGATCGGATGCGGAGACCTCCATAACGTCGCCGTCCTTCATGTCTTTCATGGTCTCAAACACCTTCATGATAGGACCGGGGCACTGCATCCCGCTGCAGTCCAGGCGCATAGATGAACGGGGGATATCATTCACTTCCTGATGCCCGCTGTCGGAGATGGTAATAGGCGCAGGTATGTTCATGTCGCTCTCCTGATAATGCGTGGACTGATAAAAACGTGTTCCGGCCGGGTAGAGTTTGACATTTTTAAATCCGTTCTCCATGAGTACGCGAGCGGCGTTGTAGGAGCGCAAACCGATGGAACAGAAGGTGATGATCTCCTTGTTTTTATCCAGCATGTCAAGCTTTTTACGGAGTTGACCGAGCGGGATTTCAACGGCGTGCGGCAGTGTAAACGCCATCCGCTCCGCATCCTCGCGCACATCGAGAAGGATGGCGTCCGGGTTTTTCTCGATTGCGTCCCAATCAGAAAAAATGACTTTTCCGGAAAGTACGTTTTCCGCCACAAAGCCGATCATGTTGACCGGATCTTTCGCTGAGGAATATGGGGGCGCATAGGCGAGCTCCAGTGATTTGAGGTCTGAGACCGTTCCGCCGAGTCGTATCGCCACGGCGATCGTGTCGATGCGCTTGTCGACGCCGTCGCGCCCGACTATCTGTGCGCCAAACAACTTTTTGCCGTCCGTGGAGAAGAGCAGCTTCATCGTGAGCGGCATCGCACCGGGGTAGTATCCCGCATGAGAGTTCTGGGTGATGTAAGCCCTCTCGTAATCCTTTCCTTTAACAAGTCCGCGCTTTATAAGCGTTTTTTCATTTGCGCCCGTGCTTGCGGCCGTGAGGTCGAACACTTTGGCAACCGACGTACCCTGAGTACCCTCGTAGTGCTCGGCGGCTCCAGAGATGTTGTTCGCCGCGATGCGGCCCTGCTTGTTTGCCGGACCGGCGAGCGGCACCATCGTACGTTCTTTGCTGATAAAATCCTCTACCTCGATCACGTCGCCGACGGCATAGATGTTCGGGTCGGAAGTTTTGAGCGTATCGTCCACGGCTATGCCGCCGCGCGCGTTAAGCTGGAGCCCCGCGGCTTTAGCCAGCTCACTGTTGGGGCGTACGCCAATGGAGAGAATGACAAGATCCGCGGAAACGGTTTTACCGCTCTTAAGTTTTACTGTTACGGAGGAATTCGCATTCTCAAAAGAGGATACGCCGTCGCCCAGAGAGAGCGCCACGCCGTTTTGCTCCAGATTTTCATGGAGAGGGAGCGCCATTTCGTAATCCAGAGGCGCCATGACCTGGTCCAGCATCTCTACGATAGTTACTTTAACTCCCGCAAGGTGTAGGTTTTCAGCCATCTCAAGCCCGATAAAACCGCCGCCTACGATAACCGCGGTCTTAACGTTTTTTTCCGTGATATACGATTTGATTTTATCTGTGTCCGGCACTGTCCAAAGCGACATGATACGCTCTCCGTCGATACCCGGGATCGGCGGTCTGAGCGGCGATGAGCCAGTAGAGAGCAGCAATATGTCATAACTCTCCGTGTAGACTTCGCCGGTTTCAATTTTCTTTACCGCCACTGTCTTCTCCGCCCGGTCGATGGAGACGACCTCCTGCTTTATACGGACGTCAACATTATACTTAGCCCGCATCGCGTCGGGCGCAACAAGCAGCAGAGAGCTGCGTGATTTTATTACATTTCCGATATGATATGGTAATCCGCAATTTGCATATGAAATATACTCACCGCGCTCAAACATAATAATCTCGGCTTTTTCATCCAGCCTCCTGAGCCTTGTCGCGGTACTTGCGCCGCCTGCAACTCCACCTACTATCAGTACCTTTTTACCCATGAGTCGACCCTCCTTATATCTTTTCGGTTTTAACTGACATTAGCATACCCCAATTATAACGTTATTTCGGTGACTTTGTCACCGAAATAACAAACAAATAAAATTTATAATGGCGACAGGCTCAAATTTCATACCATACGCAGCAAAAAGCACGTTTTACATGCTGCAAAAATAAAAAGGTGCACAAAGCGGCAAGGAAGCTTCGTACACTGGGGTATATTTAAAATAATGGAGGTAAATCAAATGGGACTTTTCTCAAGATCAAACACTGCAGAAGATAACGCGAATAAGACGCTTTCCGTAAAAAAGGCCCGCTGTCCGCAGAATCACCCCTGCCCGTCGGTGAGGGTCTGCCCGGTAGGCGCGCTGAAACAAAACGGGTATTCAGCGCCGACCATTGACCAGAGCAAGTGCATCAAATGCGGAAAATGTGTGAGATCCTGCCCGATGAGAGCGCTGGTTTTGGAATAAAAGACGGCCATGATACGGCGTTTCACCGCATCATGACCATCTGCCGCAAGTGTTTCGCCTGCCGCCTTGGCGGCGGGAAACAAGCATTATAATCCGTGGAACGGACTTCCCTGAAGTTTTTACTGCAGGCCTCTCTCACTAACCGCCGTGGTGATGCTCACTGCAGCCGTGCTCACCGCACCCGCCGTCGTGATGCTCCCCGTGGTGGCTGCACTCAGTTTCGGAATCATATTTAAGATTGCCCGCAATAAGCGCCTCAACAGACTTATCCGTGTCGCCGGTAACGCCGGCATACAGAGCAATATTCGCCTCCGCAAGTGCGCGTTTGGCTCCGCCGCCGATACCGCCGCAGATGAGCGCGTCCACATTCAGCTTTTTTAAAATGTCAGCCAGCGCGCCGTGCCCGCTGCCGTTGGTGTTTACCGTCGTGGCAAGGACGACCTTGTCATCTGCGATATCGTAGATCTTAAATCTCTCGGTTTGGCCGAAATGCTGGAATACCTGTCCGTTTTCATATGTTACTGCAATTCTCATATTGTGTATCTTTCCTTTCAATTAATTTTACGGCTCACAGGGCTCAAGGGACGGCCCTGCAGCTCACCGGCGGAGGAATGGCAGCGCGCGTATTTTTAATCATCTATTTAGACGATCGGGCTTGATCACGTTCTTTCTGTGTCAGTTCCCGACTTACATCTTCTTTTGTGGCAGTGGCCACCGCCGCATCCGGGGGACTTTCCGTCGCACAGGATATAGTCGCCGCCGCCGATGGAGAGTTCCCTGCCGTTTACAATCGACTCCGCCAGTTTGACGCGGGCGCTGTTGTAAATGGCCTGTGCCGTGGTTCGGGCGACGCCCATGCGCTCGGCGCACTCTTCCTGACTGAAGCCCTCCAGATCGATAAGCCTTATGGCCTCAAATTCGTCCACCGTCATGACTACGGCTTTTCTTTCTTTGCCATCGCTATCCAGCGGGCCAAAGCTCTTATTTTCCGGCATACAGCAGACACGCCGCCATTTTTTCGGTCTCGGCATGGGTTTCACCGTCCTTTTTTTGAGCTTGTAATCGGCATATGCCGATTACAAGCTCTATTATATATAGTATTCGGCATATGTCAATAATTATTATTTGCATTAAAGCGGAAATGAAAATAAAAGTCCAAAGACATATAGTCTTTGGACTTTTGTTTTTATCATAGAAAGGTGAAGGGTAGAGCCTTTTATGATCGGCAGTGTTTTTTACTTTTCGTATTTTACGGGTTTGGCCTTTTCCTTGCCTGTTTTGGCGTTGCCCTGTATCTCCGGCACCGGCTTGATGTCGTTTTTCGGGAAATGGGATATGTGATTGCTCTCGGTGCCGTGCGGCTGTTTCGGGTCTGGCCGCCTCATGCCTGCTTTCGCCATCGCCTGTTCCTCCTTTTTTGTTTTGATTATTATCTGCGAAGAGGCGTTTTTTTATAATAACGTATACAGGCAGCCGGGAAGGAAACCCTATTCATTGCTTGATAGATTATAATGCGGCAACTAAAAATGATTGATAAACCTCCCGTGAGGGAAAGATTTATATTACAATTTGCACGCGTTAGCGTATGGGAGGCCATTATGCGCGGCTATTTTGAGGGCTGGTACTTTAAACAGCAGACAGGCAGTAAGACTATAGCTATAATCCCTGCCGTACATGCCGACAACGGCGGAAAAAAAAGCGCCTCGATACAGGTTATCACAGACGGCTTTGCGAAAATGGCGGAGTATTCGCCGCAAGAATTTTTTGCTGACCGCGGGCGTGTGGAAATACGAGTAGGGGAGAGCGTGTTCTCCCGCCGCGGACTAAAGCTCAACATAAACAAAGACGAGCTTCGGGCCGAAGGGCAGCTCACATTCGGTAAACCAGCGCCGCCGCGTTACGATATCATGGGGCCGTTTGCCATTATCCCGTTTATGGAGTGCCGCCACAGCCTGCTTAGTCTGAGCCACACCGTTGATGGCAGTCTGCGCATCGACGGAGAGGAGACGGAGTTTCGCGGAGGAGCCGGATATATGGAGGGCGACCGCGGACGTTCCTTCCCTAAAAGGTATATATGGACTCAGTGCAGTTTCGGAGAAAGGGACTCCCTTATGCTGTCTGTGGCCGATATCCCATTTATGGGGGGAATGTTTACAGGTGTTATCGGAGCGGTGCTTTTCGGCGGACGGGAATACCGCATCGCCACATATTTGGGGGCGCGCGTCGCTTCGATCGGAAACGAGGCGGTGTCCGTCCGTCAGGGCAATCTGCGCTTTACCGCAGAGCTTTTAAAAACGCGGGAGCAGCGCCTGCGCGCGCCGGTTATGGGCGGCATGACGAGGTTTGTGCGGGAGAGCGCCTCCTGCCGCGCCGGATATCGGCTCGAGATCGGCGGCAGGGTGATATTTGATATAGAATCTGACAGTGCCGGTTTTGAATTCGAGTGGCGGTAGTAGACTGAGTCACATGGTGCGCTGTTCAAGCAGAACCCGTCGCTTCAGCTCGCGCATTAGTGCGTCAAACTCAATAAGGTCAAGGGACTGCGCGCCGTCGGAGAGCGCCTTTGCCGGGTCGTTGTGGCTTTCTATCATAAGACCGTCGGCCCCAACGGCGAGCGCCGCTTTCGAGAGCGGTGCCACAAGAGAACGTATACCCGCGGCGTGGCTGGGGTCTACGATGACAGGAAGATGGGATTTCTGCTTTAGTATGACGACGGCCGAGAGGTCCAGCGTATTTCGCGTCATCGTCTCAAAGGTACGGATGCCGCGTTCACAGAGGATCACCCGGCTGCTGCCGGACGACATGATATATTCAGCGCTCATGAGAAGCTCCTCAATCGTGTTTGCAAGCCCGCGCTTTAACAACACGGGCTTTCCCATCATGCCGACCTGCTTTAAAAGGTCGAAATTCTGCATGTTCCTCGCGCCGATCTGAACGATGTCCACATCCTCGAAAAGCGCAGCCTGCGTCTGGTTCATGATCTCGCTGACGATGGGAAGTCCCGTCTCTTTTTTTGCCTCCGACAGAAATTTCAGCCCGTCCGCCCTCATGCCCTGAAAGGAATAGGGCGAGGTGCGCGGCTTAAAGGCGCCGCCGCGCAGCAGTTTCGCGCCGCTCGCTTTGACGGCTCTCGCCACGCCGATAATCTGTTCCTTGCTCTCCACAGAGCAGGGACCGGAAATGACGGTAAAGGTGTCCGGCCCGATTACCGCGCCGCCGATCTCAATCACCGTGTCCTCCGGGTGCACCGTGCGGCTCACCGCCTTGTACTGCTCTGTCACCCGCTTGCCGTATTGAACGAAGCTGCTGGTCTGCACGACGTGGTCCATGTCCACTGATGCGGTGTTCCCTATGAGGCAGACGGCGGTGTGTTCCGTGCCCTTGCTTATTATTGTGGAAAAGCCGAGGGCCTCCCATCTGGCGGAAAATGCCGTGATCTGCGACTCTGTGACGCCGGGCTTCATTATGAATACCATGTTATACTGGCCTTCCTCTCGCCGTGTTTACCGCTGCGAGTATTTTGTACTTATCCTTCACCCGGTCCGTCTCGACGCCGCTGCTGATGTCGACGGCGCAGGGGTGAAACCGCTTAATAGTTTCGCCGATATTATCCGGTGTGAGCCCGCCCGCGAGGATAAACGGGCGGGAGAGTCCGTTTATGAGAGACCAGTCGAAGCGCTCTCCGGTACCGTAACCGTTATCGAGAAGTACCATGTCCGCATTGCTCAAGGCAGCATTTTTCAGATCGCCCTCGGATTTCACCGTAAAGGCCTTCCAGATTTCGCATCCCGGCGCGGCTTTGCGGAGAATGTCGATATACTCTTTGTCCTCCATGCCGTGGAGTTGAGCGATACTGATAGTTCCGGTTTTAAAAAGCCGGGCGATAAAGTCAATATCCGCGCCGATGAACACGCCGACCGTCTTAATATCGGGACTTATCATTCTTCGCAGGCTCGCTGCATGCTCCGCGCTGATGTTCCTGCGGCTCGGCGGATAGATGACAAAGCCAGCGTAATCGGGGCGGGCTTCGTTTACATACTGCGCATCGCAGTCACGGAAAAGCCCGCAGATTTTAATTTTCGTACTCATCCCGAGGCACTCCTCATCTTAGAAAGCAAAACTTTCCGATCCCCGGCGCGCATAAGCGCTTCGCCCACAAGGATGGCGTCCGCGCCGATTTTTGAGAGTGCTCCTACATCCTCTGGAGAGGATACGCCGGACTCCGCCACGAAGACGGCGGCGGAGGGTATCTTTTCACGCAGGCGCGCGGCGTTCGTAAAATCGACAGTAAAGTTTTTGAGGTTCCTGTTATTTACACCTATGACCCGCGCTCCGGCTGAGACGGCGGAAGCTATCTCCGCCTCGTCGTGCGCTTCGACAAGCGCGGTCATGCCCAGCGCGCCGCATATCCCGAGATACTTTGCGATCGTCTCCGTATCCAAAAGCGCGCAGATGAGGAGCACCGCGTCGGCTCCCATGAGCTTTGCCTCGTATATCTGGTATTCGTCCACGGTGAAGTCCTTGCGGATCATGGGAAGGGATATTTCCGAACGGATATCTCGGAAGATACTGTCGGAACCGAGAAACCATTTAGGTTCAGTCAGCACAGAAACGCAGTCGGCTCCTGCAGCCTCGTAGCTGCGGGCAATACCCAGATAAGGGAAGTCCGGGGAGATGATCCCTTTGGAGGGGGAGGCCTTCTTCACCTCGCAGATGAAGGACATACCCGGTTTCCTGAGCGTGTTTTCAAACCGGAAACCGCCGTTCGGTATACTGAACGCCGCGGACTTCAGCGCGTCTTCAGGCATTATTTTCTTTGCAGCGGCGACCCTTTCTTTTGCGTGAGACGCAAGCTCGTCGAGTATCATAGTATTCACCTTCAGGAGTTGGATTTTTCAATGAATTCGTTGAGCTTCGCCATTGCCGCGCCGCTGTCGACGAGTTCCGCCGCCATTTTAACGCCGTCCGCGAAGCTTCCGGCCTTGCCGGAGACATAGAGCCCCGCACCGGCGTTTAAGAGCGCCGCGCCGCGTTTCGGCCCCTTTTCGCCGCGCAGGATGGAGAGGGTGATCTCCGCGTTTTCCGAAGGTGTTCCGCCCGCAAGCTCGGATTTTGAGCATGTGATAAATCCGAAGTCCTCCGGCCTTATCACATAGGTTTTATATTCCCCGCCGCTAAACTCGCAGACCGTGGTGGGGGAGGACATCGAAATTTCATCCAGCTTATCCTGACCGTACGCAACCATGCCGCGCTTTACGCCCAAATTTACGAGCACATGGGCGAGCGGCTCCACAAGGCCTTCGGAGAAGACGCCGAGTACCTGCATGTTCGCGGAGGCGGGATTCGTGAGGGGGCCTAGGATATTAAATATCGTGCGCACACCCAGTTCTTTTCTGACGGGGCCGACATACTTCATGGACGAATGGTATTTCTGCGCAAAGAAGAAGCATATACCGATGGTATTTAAAAGCTCCAGACATTTTTCGGGGGGAAGGTCGATGTTTACGCCGAGAGCCTCCAGGCAGTCCGCCGCGCCGCTCTTCGAGGACGCCGCGCGGTTCCCGTGCTTTGCGACCTTGACGCCGGAGGCCGCGATGATTAGTGACGCGGTGGTGGAGATGTTGAAGGAACCCGCGCCGTCGCCGCCTGTACCGACTATCTCAAGCAGATCTAGGTCGTGCTTAAGCGTTAGAGCATGGGACCTCATCCCGGCGGCGCAGGCGGTTATCTCCGGGATCGTCTCGCCCTTTGCGGAGAGAGCGGCGAGGAAAGCGGCGGTCTGCACCTGCGAGGTGCTTCCGCTCATTATCTCGTCCATTACGGCATTTGCCTCATCATAGGTAAGGTTTTCTCTCTCTATCAGTTTGGCTGTGGCTTCTCTAATCATTTTCAGCGCTCCTTTCAGGTTTAAGGCTCAAAAAATTCTTAATTATTTTCATTCCGTCCGGCGTCAGGATGGATTCCGGGTGAAACTGTACGCCGAAGATGGGGTATTTTTTGTGCATAACGGCCATTATTTCGCTGTCCGCCGTCTCGGCCGTAATTTTGAGGCAGTCCGGCAGGGTCTCTTTCACCGCCGCGAGAGAGTGATAACGCGCGCCCTTTATGACGGGCGGCATTCCGGAAAACAGGGGACAGTCCGTGTCAAGTTTTATGTCCGACTGTTTGCCGTGCATAAGCTTCGAGGCGTGGGAAATTGTTGCGCCGAAAGCTTCGCAGATGGCCTGGTGGCCGAGGCACACGCCGAGCGTCGGGATGGCTTTTCCGAGTTCCCTTGCCGCCTCTGCGCAGACGCCGGCGTCCTTGGGATAGCCGGGGCCGGGGGACAGAATGATGTGGCTGGGGGCGAGGCGGCGGATTTCCTCAGCTGCCATAGCGTCATTCCGTATTACTGTAATATCTGGACTTATTGTTCCCACAAACTGATACAGGTTGTAGGAAAAGCTGTCGTAGTTGTCAATTAACAGGACCATCAGTCGATTCCCTCCTGCGCTGTCAGGATGGCATTAATGACGGCTTTTGCCTTGTTGATGCACTCCTGATATTCGTTTTCCGGCACGCTGTCCGCTACTATCCCGGCGCCGCTGCGGACGAAGACCTTGCCGTTCTTCTTATAGGCGATGCGTATGGCGATGCAGGTGTCCAGATTTCCCGTGAAATCGATATAGCCGATCGCCCCGCCGTAGATTCCGCGCTTGCAGTTCTCAAGCTTGTTAATGATCTCGCAGGCGCGAATCTTGGGCGCGCCGGATAGCGTTCCCGCTGGGAGTATCGCGTCCACGGCGGAGAGCGCGTCGCAGTTCTCACGGATATCGCTGGAAACTGTGGAGCCTATGTGCATCACGTGGGAGAACCGCTCGACGGACATGTATTTTTCCACCTTGACGCTGCCGAATTTGCTTATCTTTCCAATGTCGTTGCGCCCTAAATCCACAAGCATGTTGTGCTCGGCCAGCTCCTTTTCGTCGGCGAGAAGCTCAGCCTCCAGCGCCCTATCCTCATCCTCGGTGTTCCCGCGCGGCCTTGTTCCGGCGAGAGGGAAGGTGTGCAGAACGCCGTTTTCCAGTTTCACCAGCGTTTCGGGGGACGCCCCGGCGATCTCAATATCGTCGCTGGAGAAGTAGAACATGTATGGGGAGGGGTTCGTGGTCCGGAGGACGCGGTAGGTGTCGAGAAGGCTTCCCTCAAAATCCGCGTCAAGGCGGTTTGAGAGCACCACCTGAAAGATATCGCCCTCTCTTATGTGGTTTTTTCCGCGGCTCACCATATCGCAGTACGCCTCTTCGCTGAAGAGCTCGCGGAAGCCGGACGTAAGGTGGCCGGGGGCGGGCTTTTGCTTCTCGCCGTTTTTAATGAGATTCACAAGGCTGTCCATCTCCATCTCCGCACGTCTGTACTCGGTCTGCATGTCGTCGCACCGGGCGTTTATGATGAGGATGATCTTCTGGCGGAAATTGTCAAAGGCGATGACCTTGTCGAACAGCATGAGGTCCACGTCCTTGAACCCCTCTTCATCTGCGGCGTCAAGGCTTAAAGACGGCTCTGCGTACTTGATGTAATCATAGGAAAAGTATCCGACGAGCCCGCCGGTGAACGGGGGAAGATAATCAAGCCGCGGGCTTTTGTTGTCGGCTATAACCTGCCGTATATAGTCGCCGGGGTGCTTCGTCTCAGCGTTTAGCGAAAAACCGTTTCTGATGGTTAGGGCGCCGTTCGTGCAGGTCAGCTCCAGTTTCGGGTCAAAGCCGAGAAAGGTATAACGCCCCCATTTTTGGCTGTCCTCTGCGGATTCGAGCATATAGCAGTGGCGGCTCACGTTTTTGAGCTTCCGCAGCGCTTCAATGGGGGTGCACATGTCGGAGCAGAGCTCGCGCATCACGGGTATCACCTTGTAGGCGCCCGTTTCGGCAAGCCTTGTCGCCTCTTCGAGATTTGGTTTCAGCATAGTGAATTTCGCCTTTCAATAAAGATTTTCTGATACCGGTATCCGCCAGGAGACGACAAAAAAGCCCGTCCCTGACATAACTGTCAAGGACGAGCCTATAGACTCGCGGTGCCACCTTGATTCACGGTATAACCGTGCGCTTTCCGGGATACAGACATATCCCCGGCAACTGACGTATGCCCACACGTCGCAGAATACTTAGAAGCTTTAAGCTCCCTTTCACTGCGCCCTCGGCGGTCCATTTGATGACTTGTTTTCTGCCCGACTCTCAGCACCGCGGGTTCTCTGTAAGAGCATTGTCACCGTTATCTCCGCTTCAACGGTTTAGGTTGCTGTTCAATTTTCGTAATGCTAACACACTTTTTTGTGCCTGTCAATAGACTTCGGGGAAATTAACAAAAAAACTTTCCGGAATACAGCAACTTGTATAATGCTTCAGGACAGCCTGTGTTTAAAATCCTCATAGCCGAAGCGTTGGACCTCCGTGAACTGCCGGTCTTTGTTCACGGCGGCGATTGCCGGAAGACAGATTCCGTTGAACGTGTTGTTTTTCACCATGGTGTAGTGCGCCATATCGCAGAAGACGAGCCTGTCGCCGGGACAGAGCGGCTTATCGAATGAGTAGTCCCCGATGATGTCCCCCGCGAGACAGGTCGGGCCGCCGAGACGATAGGTGTATTTTTTTTCTCCGGGTATTCCGGCCCCGGCGATATTCGGTCTGTAAGGCATCTCGAGCACGTCCGGCATATGGCAGGCGGCGGAGGCGTCCAGCACGGCGATCTCCAACCCGTTCTCCACGATGTCAATGACGCAGGTGACCAGATAGCCGGTATTGAGCGCCACGGCCTCACCGGGTTCGAGGTAGACCTGAACATCGTATTTGTTCTGAACACGGTCAATACAGTCTATGAGCAGGGGGATGTCATAATCCGCGCGGGTGATGTGGTGTCCGCCGCCGAAATTCACCCATTTCATCTGCTTTAAATACTGGCCGAAGTTTTCCTCGACGGCGGAGAGCGTTTCGGCGAGGGCGTCCGCGTTCTGTTCGCAGAGGGTGTGAAAATGCAGCCCGTCAATACCGGAGAGGTCTTTTCCCTGAAGGTTTTTCAGGGTGACGCCCAGCCGTGAGCCGGGGGAACAGGGGTCGTATATCCCGTGCTCCTGCGTGGAACACTCCGGGTTTATGCGAAGGCCGATGCTCCTGCCGGAACCGAGCGCCCGCCCCCGGAACTTATCCAACTGCGAAAAGGAGTTGAACACGATGTGGTCACAGATATCCGTAATCTCGCCGAATTCCGAATCCCGATAGGCGGGGGAGAAAATATGCGTCTCACCGCCCAAAGCCTCATGTCCGAGCTTCGCCTCGAAAAGGCCGCTAGCGGCAGTACCGCAAAGATACCTTCCGATGAGCGGATAAAAATAAAACATGGAAAAGGCCTTCTGTGCGAGGAGTATCCGGCAGCCGGTTTTGTCCGAGACCGCTTTCAGAATTTCGAGATTTCTGACAAGGAGGGCCTCATCCACGGTGTAATAGGGCGTCGGCAGCGCGTTTAAATCAAAATCCAGATCCATTTCTCAGTCCACGAGCTCCGGATCGAAGCTCTCCTGCCAGGGGAGGCCCCAGCGGTTAAGCGCGTCCATAAACGGGTCGGGGTCGAACTCCTCAATATTGTTAACCCCCGGCCTCCGCCAGGCGCCGGTCATTACCAGCATGGCCCCGATCATGGCGGGCACGCCTGTCGTGTAGGATATGGCCTGCGAGCCGACCTCGCGGTAGCACGCCTGATGGTCGCAGACGTTATAGAGATAGTAAAGCTTTTCTCTGCCGTCCTTTTTGCCGCGGAAAATGCAGCCGATGTTGGTTTTGCCCTTTGTCCTCGGACCGAGAGAGGCCGGATCGGGCAGGACTGCCTTTAAAAACTGGAGCGGGACGATCTTTTTGCCCTCATATTCGATGGGTTCGATCGAGGTCATACCGACGTCCTGCAGGCATCTTAAGTGGTTGAGATAGCTCTGGCCGAAGGTCATGAAAAAGCGGATGCGCTTTATGCCTTTTATGTTGAGCGCGAGCGACTCCAATTCCTCATGGTGCAGAAGGTACATGTCCTTTTCGCCGATCTGTGGGAAGTTGTAGACGCGCTTTATCTCCATCGGTTCGGTCTCGACCCAGTGGCCGTTCTCCCAGTAGCTGCCCTTCGCCGTGACCTCGCGGATGTTTATCTCAGGGTTGAAGTTTGTGGCGAACGGATATCCGTGGTCTCCGGCATTAGCGTCGAGAATGTCGATAGTGTTTATTTCGTCAAACTGGTGCTTTAACGCGTAGGCGGAGAAGACGCCGGTTACGCCGGGATCAAAGCCGCTCCCCAGAAGCGCCGTAATGCCCGCTTTTTCAAATCTCTCGCGGTAGTCCCACTGCCACTTGTATTCGAACTTTGCCGTGTCGAGGGGCTCGTAATTTGCCGTGTCGACATAGTGGGTCTTGGTCGCGAGACAGGCGTCCATTATGGTGAGGTCCTGATAGGGGAGGGCGAGGTTCAGTACGACGTCGGGGCGGTGCTTTTCGATGAGCGCTATAAGCTCCGGCACATTATCGGCATCCACCTGTTCGGTGGTGATTATCGTTTTCCCGCCCTGAAGCTTTTCCTTCAGAGCATCGCATTTGCTCTTTGTTCGGCTCGCGATAACAATTTCCCCAAAGACTTCGCTGTTCTGGCAGCATTTGTGGATGGCAACGCCGGCCACTCCGCCGCAGCCGATGATAAGTGCTTTTCCCATTTTATACCTCCGTTTTTATCAGTTTTGTGAAATTGAGAGCAGCAGCTCCCGAAGTATTTTGCAGGCAACTGCGGTGGACGCGCCGCTCTGGTCGTACACGGGACAGAGCTCCGTCATATCGCAGGCCACGATGTCAAGACATCCGATTTGTAAAACGGCGCCGAGCAGGGCATCGAAGGAGACGCCGCCGGCCTCGGGAGTACCCGTCCCGGGGAACACCGAGGGGTCCAGGACGTCCAGATCGAGTGTAAAATAGACGGGCTTTCCGCGGAGCGCCTCAATGCAGTCGCCCAGCCCATCCAGGTCGAATCTGTGCATCGATACATGTCCCGGCGCCCAGTAAAATTCGCTTTTATCGCCGGAGCGGATGCCGAACTGATATATCCTGCCGTCGCCGACAATATCCCAGACCCGGCGTATGACCGACGCGTGGGAGAGGGATTGTCCCAGATAGTCTTCCCGAAGATCGGCATGCGCGTCAAAATGCAGGATCTGCAGATCGGGATATTTTTTTGCGGCGGCTCGGACTGCGCCCAAAGTGACCAGGTGTTCGCCTCCCAGCATCACGGGGCGCTTGCCGTCCTGAAGAAGGCCGGCCGCAAAATTTTCTATCTGTGAGAGTGCGGCTTCCGGAGAGCCAAAGGGGAGTTCAAGGTCGCCTGAGTCAAATACGCAGATATCGCAGAGGTCTTTGTCCTGATAAGGGCTGTAGGTCTCGAGCCCGAAGGACTCCGCCCGCATTGTCCGGCTGGCAAAGCGCGTTCCCGGCCGGTAGGAGGTGGTCGAGTCAAAGGGCGCGCCGAACAGAACCGAGCGGGCCTCATCGTATTCGGCGTCGCAGCCTATAAAGGTTTCAACATTCCGGTTCAACATTTTTAAGAAGCTCCTCTACATAATTGGGCAGCGCAAACGCGCCCGCGTGGAGATGGGAGTTATAATAACGGGTCTTAATACCCAGCGCTTTCCACTGTCTTGCGTGCATATCCTTTATGGGGTGGCAGCGCTTAGAGGCGAACCCGAACAGCCAGTGTCCGGATGGATAAGAGGGGATATGGGCCTGATATAGCCGGCTTATCGGGAAGGACTGGACAATTCGCTTGTGAGCCCTCTGCACCATGACGGCATCGTCTTTATAAAACGGGCTCTCGTGCTGATTTACCATAATGCCGTCTTCATGGAGTGCCTTGGAGCAGCCGCCGTAAAACTCCTTTGCGAACAGCCCTTCGCCGGGGCCGAAGGGGTCGGTCGAGTCCACTATGATGAGGTCGTACATATCGCTGCAGTCCCTGATATATTTGAGCCCGTCTTCATAAAAGACATTCACACGGCTGTCGTTTAGTGAATCGGCCGTAAAGGGGAGATACTCCCTGCAGACTTCGACCACTTTCTCATCGATCTCGACGAGGTCTATGTGTTCGATACTATCATATTGGCAGAGTTCGCGGACAGCTCCGCCGTCACCGCCGCCTATAACCAGGACGTTTTTTGCGTGGGGGTGCACGGCCATGGGTACATGGACGATCATTTCATGATAGATGAACTCGTCCTTTTCCGTGAGCATCATATAGCCGTCCAGCGTCAGAAACCGGCCGAACTCGGGGGACTCAAAGACGTCGATCCGCTGAAATTCGCTTTGCAGACTGACAAGCTGCCTGTCCACCCGGATAGAGAGACTGACGTCTGGCGTGTGTTTTTCCGAAAACCAAAATTCCATGATCCGGTCTCACCTCAATACATTTATTGTTTCTGCCGAGGGGTCTTCTGTTCCCGTGAGAAAACAGCCGCGCTCTTTGGCGTATTGGACGTGCTCGACAATCTCCCACGTTATCTCCTCGCCGGGGGCGAGGATCGGTATGCCGGGGGGATAGCTTGTCACAAATTCGCTGCACACCCGTCCGACGCTCGCGGAGAGCGGCACCGTATCTTTCGGGGCGTAAAAGGCGGCTTGCGGGGCTTTTACAACGCGCGGGGAGATGTATTCCTGACTGAGCATGCCCGATTTGCTCCTTTTATACTGCCTGCGTATCTCCGACAGGGCTCCGACGAGCCGTTCCAGGTCACGCAGTCGATCGCCCACGGAGAGATAGGCGAGTATGTTGGCTATATCGCCGAACTCTATCTGGATATCGTACTCATCGCGGAGTATGTCATATATTTCGATGCCGGCAAGCCCTGTCTCCAGCGTGTTTACGGAGAGCTTCGTCAGGTCAAAGTCAAACACCGTGTCCCCGTTAATAAGCTCCCGCGAGTAGGCGCAGTAGTCCCCTATGCGGTTTATTTCGCCGCGAGCGTACTCCGCCATCTCGGTAACTCTTGCGAAGATCTCATCTCCCTGCAGAGCCAGATTTTTTCTCGAAATGTCGAGGCTTGAGAGCAGAAGATAAGATCCGCTTGTGGTCTGGGTGAGATTTATTATCTGACGGACGTGGTTGTGGTTTATCCTTCTTCCTACAAGGAGAAGCGAGCTTTGGGTCAGGGAGCCGCCGGACTTGTGCATGCTGACAGAGGCCAGATCGGCGTCCGCCGCCATGGCCGAAACAGGCATGTCTTTTCCAAAATAGAAGTGCGTGCCGTGCGCCTCGTCAACGAGCACCGACATGCCTTTCCCATGGGCAAATTCCGTTATGGCTTTGAGGTTCGAGCATACCCCGTAGTAGGTTGGGTTATTTACGAGAACGGCTTTGGCGTCCGGATTTTCCAGTATGGCGGCCTCAACCTCGCTAAGGGACATGCCGAGAGCAATTCCGAGTCGTTCGTCTGTATGCGGGTTAACATACACGGGGACCGCGCCGCATAGGATCAGCGCGTTTATAACACTTCTGTGCACATTCCGCGGGAGGATAATCTTATCCCCCATCTGGCAGACCGACATTATCATGGCCTGCACGGCGGATGTTGTGCCGTTTACCATAAAAAAGGCGTGCGACGCGCCGAACGCCCCAGCCGCAAGCTCCTCGGCCTGAAGTATCACCGAGACGGGGTGGCACAGGTTGTCCAGCGGCTTCATCGAGTTGACGTCCGCCGACATGCAGTTCCCGCCCAAAAACTCCGTGAGCTCACGGTTACCCTTCCCGCGCTTGTGGCCGGGAACGTCAAACGGCACCACCCGCGCCTCTTTGTACGCCTGCAGGGCCTCCATAATGGGGGCCCTGTCCTGTCCGCTCCCTCTCATTCTTCCGGTCTTTGGGGGTAGATGCTCATTCCGCTGAAGATCTCTATCATCTCCCGTCTGAGGTTGTTCGTGATCTCCAGGCGCATCTTGGGCGGGAGCTCGTAGACGTCCGCGTTGAACAGATAGTTTTGAAGATCGACGTCCTTTATGAGCATTTTAGTGTGGAAGAGGTTGAACTGATAGACGTTTAAGTCGATGGCGTCGTACTTCTGAAGTGTCTTGTTATCGATATAGTCCTGTATGGATGTTATGTTGTGGTCAATAAAGAGTTTTTTGCCGCTTATGTCCCTTGTAAATCCACGGACCCGGTAATCCATGGTTATGATGTCCGAATCAAAGCTGCCGATAAGGTAATCGAGCGTGCTGAGGGGCGTTATCTCGCCGCAGGTCGCGACGTCAATATCGACACGGAACGTTGCGATAGCCGTGTCGGGGTGGAACTCCGGGAAGGTGTGGACAGTCACGTGGCTCTTATCCAGATGTGCGACAACGGTGTCACTGGTCGCAGCCGGAATCATCTTTTCATCCGCGATCAGAAAGGTGACGCTCGCCCCCTGCGGATCGTAATCCTGCTTAGAGACGCTCAGCACCTGTGCCCCGATCATTTTTGTCAGATTATACAGGATATTTGTGAGCCTCTCGGAGTTGTACTGCTCGTCTATATAGGCTATATAGTCCCGCTGCTCCCGCGCGCTTTTCGCATAGCACACATCGTAAATATTAAAGCTTAGGGATTTGGTCAGGTTATTGAACCCGTAGAGCTTGAGTTTTTCATCCAATTTGGTTTCGTCCCTTCAAAACAAAATAAAAAAGCCCAGGCAGATAATATATGCCAAAGACACATACTTCCACTTGAGTTTATATCATTCACTATGTTTTTATTTATTACCGAATTTCGTTCGCTTTATTTATTTCATAATGCTTTTCAGAGCTTATATAGCAAGAACTACTTTTACCACTCTTATTGATATTTACAAGTGTACCGTGTCACAGACACATGGTTTCCGTCACAAACTTATAAAATGAGAGCATATGCTCAATCAATAAGGCAACAAAGTTGCCAACCGGCATTCGACCCGGCTGTCCGCTGCCTTTTCCCTTAATGCCGCTTGGCAAAAAGTTTGGTCAAGTGATTCTTTGCGTTTGGCTCCGTCCGGCCTCCCCGACTTAGACGCAGTTCATTATAACATGGCATTTTTCAAATATCAATATTATTATTGCGTATTTTCCGCACTGCTTATTATATTTTAAGTTGATTTAGTGCAAAAATATTCTTTTTAAGGAAAATATAGACTGAATGGCAGGCGTGGCACTTTAAAATATGTTGACAAATCCCAAAAGGCGCAATATACTAAACTAAAACTAAATTACTTAAAACCTTGGATTGAGAAGAGTAGCGTTTTGGACGCGTTTTCAGAGAGCGGCTTATGGTGTGATCGCCGCAGCGCAAAATAATGTGAATGGACTCATGAGGGCGGCAGGAAAGCAATTATTGCGAGTAATGGCCGACGGGAACTCTGACCGTTATCCTGAGAGCACATATGCAGGTATGTGAAAAAGCGGGCGATTTATCGTCAATTTAGGTGGTACCGCAGAAGCAGCAGCTTTTGTCCTATAGAGGACAACGGCTGTTTTTTTATTGCCCGGCGCAGTTGAGGAGGAAAAATCATGAGAGTATCAAAACGATGGCAAGGGTCGGAAACGATCTGCCGCAATTATAGAATATAAATTGAAAGGGAACGGAAAAATGATTAAAAATATACTCTCCAAGCTCACAACGATGCAGGATCTGACTTATGATGAGGCTTATGGCCTGATAATGGCTATCAGCCGAGATGAGTTGACGGACGTGCAGATAGGCGGGTTCCAGGTCGCCCTTCTCATGAAGGGGCCGACGCTTACAGAGATAACGGCGATTGCGCAGGCCATGCGCGACAACTGCATTATGATAAAGCCCAAGGTGGAAGGCGAGTTGATGGACACCTGCGGAACGGGCGGCGGTCTCTCGACTTTCAACATTTCCACAGCGGTCGCGATCGTCGCGGCGGCGGCCGGCATTAACGTCGCCAAGCACGGCAGCCGCTCCATTTCCAGTCTCTCCGGCAGCGCCGATGTGCTCGAGGCCCTCGGCGTCGAAATCAATCTCTCAACCGCCGCCGCGGAAAAGCTCATCGAGGACATCGGCATCGCGTTTTTGTACGCCCCGCTGTTCCATCCCGTGATGGGGAAGGTGCTTCCGCCGGAGACGCAGCTCGGAATCAAAACCATTTTCTATACCATTATCGGGCCGCTGATAAACCCCTCCCGCGCAAATCTGCACCTTATGGGGGTATACAAGCTTGAGCTTTTGGACACCGTGGCGGAGGTCGCGCGCAGCCTCGGCTATAAGCGCGCTATGTTCGTGCACGGCACGGACGGGCTGGACGAAGTTTCCCTCCTCGGCCCGACAGTAGTAAACGAACTGAAGGACGGAATAATAACACGCTATGAGATCTGCCCGGAGGACTTCGGCATGAGCTGCTGTAAACTGGAAGACATAGCAACCGGCACACCGGAAGCGAACGCTGAGATGATACGGGGCGTCTTTTCCGGTAAAGACAACGGCCCGCGCAAGGACGCGATACTCATTAACGCCGCGGGCGCTCTTATGATCGGTGGCAGGGCGGAGTCGCTCTCCGGCGGTGTAAAGCTTGCGCGCGAGATCATAGACAGCGGCAGGGCGATGGCAAAACTGAGTGAGCTTATCGCGTGCTCAAAAGAGGTCGCAGATGAATACAAGAGTATCGGATAGTCTGCTGGCGGTAAAAAGACGGGGGCTTATTCCGGTCATACCCGATATAAAACTCAGGTCTCCAAAAGAGGGTGACCTTCTGGGTGCCCGATCGCCTGTCGATTACGCGCTGAGTTTAAAGGAGGCGGGCGCGCCCGCCTTATCGGTAGTCACCGAGACTAAACTCTTCGACGGATCTGCGGAGCTTCTGAGACGAGTTGCCGAGGCGACGGGACTTCCCGTGCTACGCAAGGATTTTATCAAAACGGCTGACCAGGTGCGTCTGACCGCTGACTTGGGTGCGGCAGCTATTCTTCTGATCGTTTCAATGCTGGATGAGAGAACACTTAACCTTCTCTTTGAAACCGCATTAAAAGCGGGGCTCGAGCCGCTGGTTGAGACGCACAGCGCCCAGGAGATTGAGCTTGCAAACCGCCTGCAGCCCAGCTTTGTCGGGATCAATAACCGGGATATCCTGCGTATGGAATGCGACGGCGGCACGGTATTGAAAACCGCCGAGCTTGCGGGAAAGATAAGGCCCGGCGCTGTAATACTCAGTGAGAGCGCGATCTCCGGCACCGAGGATGTCCGCCGCGCGATACGCTCCGGCGCGGACGCGGTTCTCGTTGGGACGGCGCTTTTAAAGGCAAAGGATGCCACTGCGCTTTTCAAAGAAATGACGGCGCGTATGGAGGTTTAAATGGTTCGTGTGAAAATATGCGGGCTCATGCGCGGGGAGGATGTCGCCTTGTGCGCCCGGGCGGGCGCGCACGCACTGGGGTTCGTCACGGAATACCCCGTACCCGTCCCGTGGAATCTCACGGGACAAAGGGCGAGGGAGCTCATTGAAACGGTCCCGCCGTTTGTAACAAGCTGTATGGTCACGGCGGGGAGCGCAGAAAAAGTTCTGTTGCTCGCTGGGCGCGTAAGGCCGGATATCGTCCAGCTCCACGGCGACGAGACGTTGGAAGAGACTGTGGTGATAGCAGCTGAACTTAAAAGGATCGGCATCCGCTGCATCAGGGCTCTGCGCATTGATAAAAGCGGCGGATTACGCTTTTCCATTCCCGACCCGGGGGAGGCGGCGCGCAAGCTCTCAGAAACCGATGTGTCCGCGCTGCTTGTGGATTCTTACACGGATACGATGCCCGGTGGCACGGGGATAAAAGCCGATATGCGCGTTTACGACACGGTTTGCGAGAACACGAATCTCCCCGTCATTGTGGGCGGGGGGCTCAGGCCGGACAACCTGGCGGAAATACTCGGCAATCGCCGTCCCTTCGCGATAGACGTTCTCACGGGTGTGGAGGCAGCGGGCGGGCTTAAGGACAAAGAGAAGATCGGGGCGCTGATGTCGGCCTCGGCTACTCTCAACTGAAGGAGGAAGACTTTATGCCAAAAGGAAGATACGGCGTTCACGGCGGACAATATATTCCGGAGACGCTGATGAATGAGATGATAAAACTGGAAGAGGCCTACGGGTTCTGCAAAAACGACCCGGAGTTCAACGCGGAGCTGGATAAGCTTCTGCGGGAGTACGCGGGGCGGCCGTCGCTTCTCTACTTTGCGGAGAAGATGACGAAGGATCTCGGCGGGGCGAAGATATACCTTAAGCGCGAGGACCTCAACCACACGGGCTCGCACAAAATAAATAACGTGCTGGGACAGGCGCTTCTGGCGAAAAAGATGGGCAAGACCCGCCTTATCGCCGAGACCGGCGCGGGTCAGCACGGCGTCGCCACCGCTACGGCGGCCGCGCTCTTCGGCATGGCGTGCGATGTTTTCATGGGCAAGGAGGACACGGAGAGGCAGGCGCTGAACGTTTACCGCATGGAGCTCCTCGGAACAAAGGTCCACCCTGTGACGAGCGGCACTATGACACTGAAGGACGCGGTGAACGAGGCGTTTCGCGAGTGGACGACCCGCGTTTTTGACACGCACTATGTGCTGGGCTCCGTGATGGGGCCGCACCCGTTCCCCATGATCGTGAGGGATTTTCAGAGCGTCATCAGCCGCGAGGCCAGGGAACAGATACAAATGCTGGAGGGGAAGCTCCCCACGGCAGTGGTGGCATGCGTCGGGGGCGGGAGCAACGCCATGGGCATGTTCTATAATTTTATCGGCGACAAGGACGTGCAGCTCATAGGCTGCGAGGCGGCGGGCCGCGGGATCGACACCGATAAGCACGCGGCGACCATAGCGAAGGGCTCTCCCGGGGTGTTCCACGGTATGAAATCATATTTCTGCCAGGACGAGTATGGGCAGATAGCCCCCGTTTACTCCATATCCGCCGGCCTTGACTATCCCGGCATCGGGCCGGAACACGCAAACCTGCACGACACGGGAAGGGCGCAGTATGTCCCCGTGACTGACGACGAGGCGGTGGACGCGTTTGAGTACCTCGCCAGAACCGAGGGCATTATCTGCGCGATAGAGAGCGCCCACGCCGTCGCCCACGTGCGGAAAATGGCGCCGGCCATGGATAAGGAAGACATCATCATCGTGTGCCTTTCCGGCAGGGGGGACAAGGATGTCGCGGCTATTGCCAGATACAGAGGGGTGGACATAAATGAGTAGAATAGAAAACGCGTTTAAAAACGGCACCGCCTTCATCGGCTTTCTGACAGGCGGAGACCCGACAATAGAAAAGAGCGCGGAGCTTGTGGACGCGATGGTCGAGGGCGGCGCGGACCTTGTGGAGATAGGGATACCCTTCTCCGACCCCATTGCCGAGGGGCCGGTCATACAGGACGCGAACATACGGGCTCTCGCCAACGGCTGCACAACGGACAGCATATTCTTGCTTGCCGAGGCGGTCAGGAAAAAACATGACGTACCGCTTGTGTTTCTGACATACTTAAACCCCGTGTTCCACTATGGATACGAGCGGTTTTTCGCGCGCTGCGGTGATGTGGGTGTGGACGGCATCATTATCCCCGACATGCCTTTTGAGGAGCGCGGTGAGCTTAATGACATAGCCGCGAAGAACGGCGTTGACGTCATAACGCTCATCGCCCCGACCTCAGCTGAGAGAATTCGGATGCTGTCCAAAGAGGCAAAGGGTTTTATCTACGTCGTCTCATCAATGGGCGTGACGGGCGTTCGCAGCGAGATAAAGACAGACCTCAAGAGCATCCTGGAAGTCATAAAGAGCTGTACCGACGTCCCCGCGGCGATCGGCTTCGGCATAAGCACCCCTGAGCAGGCCGAGAAGTTTTCAAAGATCGCGGACGGCGTCATAGTCGGCAGCGCGATAGTGAAGATCATAGCGCAGTACGGCGAAAACGCGGCGCCATATGTGCGCGGCTATGTGCAGTCCATGAAAAAGGCGGCGCGCCGGTAACGGCGAAGGATCGGTACATCGGTACGGATACAATAATCCGACAAACTAAGCGGAGGGCAGAAATGCGCTCCGCTTTTGCTTTATATTTTTTGCCATAACACACATAATAAGCGCACATTAATATATTTTGCACAGCTGCCGGGGAGGAAACAACTATTGAACACAACGTCATATTGGAATCTCACAGCAAAAAAGGATATCTACCCGTGCCTTGAAAAATCCCTGGAAACAGATATTTTGATTATCGGCGGCGGGATAACGGGAATAACCTGCGCATATTGCCTCGCAGGCGGGGGGGCAAAGCCGGTCGTAATCGAAGCGGGAGAGCTGTGCGGCGGGACCACGGGCAACACGACAGGCAAGGTCACCATCCAGCACGGTATTATTTACAAAAATATTATAAAAAAATACGGCAGCGGCGCGGCGCGGTTATACGCCGAGTCACAGAGCGGTGCGCTGGAGTTTGTCATAAGCCGGGTCAAGAAGGAGAAAATCGACTGTCAGCTGCAGGACAGCACGTCATATATTTACGCCTCCGCGGCAAGTGACCTCGGCATAATCGAGGATGAATACAAGGCCGCCAAATCCGTCGGAATTGATGCGGAGCTCATTGAAAACGCCGCTTTCCCGGACGGCAATTTCGGAATGGTCGGTTTCAAAAATCAGGCGGTCTTCCACCCGGTGAGGTATGTAAACTCATTGGCAAAGGCCGCCGTATCAATGGGAGCCCGCATATGCTGCGGCACCAAGGCCATAAAAGTTGAAGACGGAGATATCATAACGGTAACCTGTGAAAATGATATCGTCATAAAAACAAAGCATCTTGTCATGGCCACGCAGTACCCCATCTACGACGGGCCGAACCTGTTTTTTACGCGCCTTTATGCGAAGCGCTCCTACGGCATCGCCGTCAAAGCGAAAAGGGAATGGCCGGAGGGAAATTATATCAATAACGGCGAGCCCACGCGGTCGATAAGAACCCACATTGAAAATGGAGAGCGCATACTCATCGTTGTAGGAGACGGGCACGCCACCGGGCGCGGCAAAGAGGACATGGAAGGACACTACAAAAATCTGATGGCGTTTGCGGAAAACGTTGCTGGTTTTGACAATCTTATTGCCAGGTGGTCGGCGCAGGACTATGAGACCCCCGACCAGCTCCCTTATATCGGGCGAATATCGGACAATTCAAATATATATGTCGCCGCCGGCTTCGGGAAATGGGGCCTTACTAACGGGACACTAGCGGGAAGTATAATATCCGAACTGATTTTGGACGGAAACTGCCGCTACGAAGAACTGTATTCCAGAACCCGCAGTGATTACACGAGCTCGCCGGGCAAGACAATTTCCGGAATTCTCTCTCCCGTGGCAGAGCTCATTAAGTCAAAGTTTGAGGGGACGGAGAGCATCAGGGACTTAAAGCCGGGAGAGGGAAGAGTAATAACCTTTGAAGGCAAAAAAGCCGGAATTTACCGGGACAATGAAGACAATGTCACGGTTCTGGATATTTCATGCACGCATATGTCAACAGAACTGAATTTCAATTCGGCTGAAAAAACATGGGACTGCCCTGCCCACGGCGGCAGGTTCGATACGGAAGGGAAACTCCTGGAGGGACCGCCTAAAAATCCGCTGAAGGTGTATTTCAAAGGCAAATTTGCCGATCTGAGAGAAGACAATTAGAAGTAAGGCGGTATACCATCGGCGTACCGCCTTAGAGCGTCAAAAAAATTCCGGCTGCTGTATCCTCGTCCTTCTTTCGCTATACGAAAAAATTTCCAAATTATGCCCGTTATTTGTAATCAGTTTATCAAAAAACGTTTTAGACAAGCTACGAAACAGGGGGAGCATAAGCTCCCCCTGTCCCTGTGATATTGCCCGTCGTGCAGCTCAGGAAATGGCTTCGCTGCCGACGGTGTAGCTCCAGCCGGAGCTGCCCTTTATCGCCGTGCAGTCGGAATAGAAATATGCTCCCAATCCGCTGCGCCATTTTTCGGCGTTGAAGGTAAAGCTGCCGTCACCGGTTCCGGTGACTTCGAGCGTAACGAGTATGCCGCTCTCAAAATAGAGGTTGTCTCTGTCAATATAGCCCATGTCGCAGAGCTCGTCAAAAGTACCGGAGATGCCCTGAACACCGAATTCGTTGCCGGCGAGATAGACAATGGCCTCTTTTTCCCCATCGGAGAGGTTCTGAGCCTCCGTGAGGTCCAAGGCTATTACAGATATATTCGAATTGAGTCCGGGATCGACTTCCCAAAGATCATTTATTACCGTCATCCAGAAGCCGACTATGTCGTCCTCCACGCCGGTCACCGTTATTTTTGCCGGTGTACCCAACTGCATGGGATATGACTCCATAATTTGACCGCCATACGCTATGCTGACTGTCATACCGGCTGTGAGATCGCCTGCTGAGAGGGCGTTTCCCTCCGCATCCTCAAGGTCTTTCCCGGAGACGGACACGGTAACAAGGCCCGCGGTGGACCCGGATCCCGCCATGAGGACAAAGCCTTCGGAAACCGAGACGATCTTTCCGTCAAAAATCGCGGAAGAACCGCCGTTGCCCGTTCCTCCGTCGGAAGTCACACCGGAGCCTGATGCGGAATCCTCGCCTATAAAAGAACAGGAAGAAACAACAAGCGCCGGCAGCAACACAAAAATGAGTATGAAAATTCTTTTCATAATTCTCCTTTTTTACTGCCTGTTATTGTTAATGTATATATGACGCTCCGTTCTTCAATTTGTTCCATATGGTGAATGATATACCGATCTTCACGGATGATTGACTTTTTGCGTCCGATAGTCCATAATTAAATGTCGGAAACTATACTTCCGGTGGGAAAAAAGCTCAGGAGGACTCGATAATGGAAAAGGACGTAGTTATAGTAGGCGCAGGTCCGGCCGGTATTTTTACAGCGCTCGAGATAATAAGGAAGGGCGCCGTAAAATCGATACTCATGGTCGAAAAGGGTCCTGCCATAGAGGACAGGCACTGCCCGAAGAGCAAGACAAAACGCTGTGTAAACTGTAAGCCTTACTGCCATATAACGGCGGGCTTTTCCGGGGCCGGCGCTTTCTCTGACGGGAAACTCTCGCTCAGCTACGAAGTCGGCGGTGATCTGCCCACTCTCATCGGAGAGGAACTGGCACAGGAGACGATCGACTACGCCGACGGCATATACCTCGAATTCGGCGCCGACACGCATATAGAGGGTATCAGCGACTACGATGAGGTCAAGGAAATCAGGAAGCGCGCCATACAGGCGGGCCTCAAGCTTGTCGACTGCCCGATCCGCCACCTCGGAACAGAGAAGGCGCAGGTGATATATTATTCTATAGAAAAATATTTGCAGGAAAACGGCGTCGAGATGATGTTCGGCTATGAATGTACCGACATAATTCTGGACAAAGAGACCTGCAGGGGTGTGCATATCTCAAACGGTAAAACGGATTATGAGATAACTGCAAAGCATACCGTGATTGCGACGGGACGGCGCGGCGCGGATTGGCTTGAAAAAATCAGCACGGCCCAGAATATAGCTCACGCTCCCGGCACGGTCGATATCGGCGTCCGCGTAGAGGTCAGAAGCGAAATTATGGAGACCGTCAACAAAGTGTTATACGAGTCGAAGCTCATCGGCTATCCGAAGCCATTTAAAAATAAAGTGCGCACATTCTGTCAGAACCCCGGCGGCTTTGTCAGCCAGGAGAACTACGATAACGACCTCGCGGTCGTGAACGGGCACTCCTATAAGGAACTCAAATCCGATAATACGAACATCGCCATACTCTGTTCCCACAACTTTAACGAACCGTTCAACCAGCCCATATCCTATGCTCAGAAGATCGGGGAACTCACGAACATGCTAGGCGCGGGACATATTCTGGTCCAGCGCTTCGGAGATATTCTGGACGGCAAGAGGACGTGGCCGAAGGAGCTCTCGCAGTCGAACCTGAGGCCGACGCTTCCCGACGCCGTGGCCGGCGACATAACCGCCGCCATGCCGTACCGTTCCATGATGAACATCATTAATTTTATTCAGGCGGTAGACCACGTTGTGCCCGGCTTTGCCTCCACGGAGACGCTTCTTTATTCGCCGGAACTCAAATTTTACAGCAACCGCATAAAAATGGACAAGAACCTGAACACAAATATTTCCGGCCTGCACTGCCTCGGCGATTCCAGCGGCTGGACCCGTGGGCTTATGATGGCCTCTGTCATGGGCGTTCTCATGGGACGTATTATCTCAGAAGAGAAATAAAGCGGCTCAAAAGAGCTCCGGTATAGCCGGGGCCCTTTTCTTAAGCTACGAGCTGTGCTTATGCAACATCATATAAATTAACGCCGGAGAGATTAAATATTTGTACAGTTTTTTTATCCAGCGGGACTTGAATAAAGACGGGTTGGAATGTATAATAATACATATAATGCGGATTAATATTCAGAAATATTTCTGATACAGCGAACGGTGCAGAGAACGGATTCCAGCCGAAAGGGAGTTTTCGCAATGAAAAAGGTATTTGTAGACGGAGGCGCAGGAACAACCGGCCTTCGGATTAATGAGAGGCTCGCATTAAGGGATGATATTGAGCTTATTATCCTCCCGGAAACCGAGCGCAAGGATACAGAGTGCCGAAGACGTGCGATTAACTCCTGCGACATAGCTTTCCTTTGCCTGCCGGACGACGCAGCCCGCGAGGCCGTACAACTCACGGATAACCCGAACGTCGTGATTTTCGATACCTCCACAGCGCACAGAACAAATCAGGACTGGGCCTATGGTTTCCCCGAGCTGTCAAATGAGCTGTGGGAAAAGGTGAAAGGTTCGAAGAGGATAGCCGTCCCCGGCTGTCACGCCAGCGGCTTTATCGCGCTTGTCTATCCGCTCTTGGCGTCCGGAGTTATTTCGCCTGATTCGCGCCTTGTCTGCCAATCCATAACGGGGTACAGCGGCGGTGGGAAAAAGATGATCGCCGAATACCAGAGTGAGGACAGAAGCCCGCTTTTATGTGCGCCGAGGCAGTACGGACTTTCACAGCAGCACAAGCACCTTAAAGAGATGACTTCAATATCAGGGCTTATGTCAGCTCCGTTTTTTTCTCCGATTGTCTCCGATTTTTACAGCGGCATGGCGGTGACGGTTCCGCTCTTTAAAGCGGACCTTCAGAAAAACGCTGATGCCGGATACATAAAGGACATCTATCGAAAAGCATACATAGGCCCGGTTGTGAGTTTCAAAGAAGATGCGGACGAAGCGGGATTCCTCTCGGCTCTCGCGCTCTCGGGCAAGGACACAATGGAGATTTCGGTAAACGGGAACGAAGACCGCATATTGCTCACGGCGAGATACGACAATCTGGGAAAAGGCGCTTCCGGCGCGGCCGTGGAGTGCATGAACATCGTGCTGGGCATTGAGCCCACCAAAGGTCTGGAGGTATAATAATGAAAGTAATCACCGGCGGCGTATGCGCCGCAAAAGGTTTCACCGCGAGCGGGATACACTGCGGCATAAGGAAGAGCAAGACGAAAAGGGACCTCGCCCTCATCATAAGCGGGTGCAGGGCTTCGGCCGCCTCGGTCTATACGACGAACCTTGTAAAGGGCGCGCCGATAGAAGTGACGAAAACGAATATAGCCGACGGTATGGCGCAGGCCATAATCTGCAACAGCGGAAACGCCAATACCTGCAACGCAAACGGCATCGAAATAGCGGAGAGTATGTGCGACCTGGTCGAGAGGTCGACCGGTATTAAGGCCGCGGACGTAGTCGTTGCCTCCACGGGCGTCATCGGTCAGACGCTTGATATTACCCCCATAGAGAGCGGCATGGCAGAACTGACCGCGAATCTCGGCGACAACAGCGCACTTGCCGCAGAGGCCATAATGACGACAGATACCGCCCTTAAGGAGATCGCCGTCAGCTTCACGCTCGGCGGAAAAGAGTGCAGAATGGGCGGCATTGCCAAGGGTTCGGGAATGATACACCCAAACATGGCGACGATGCTCGTCTTTATCACAACGGACGCCGCCATATCACCGGCGCTTCTGCAGAAGGCTTTGTCCGGGGATGTCAAGACCTCGTTCAACATGGTGAGCATAGACGGTGACACCTCAACAAACGACATGGTGACGGTCCTTGCAAACGGCATGGCCGGGAACCCGGAGGTAAGCGCGGAGGACGCGGATTTCGAGACATTTAAAAAGGCCCTCTCCGCCGTTACGGTCTACCTCTGCCGCAAGATAGCGGGGGATGGTGAGGGCGCTACAAAGCTCCTCGAGTGTAAGGTGAGCGGCGCAAAGACGGACGACATCGCAAAGACTGTTGCGAAAGGCGTTATCTGTTCCACGCTTTTAAAGGCCGCGATGTTCGGCGCAGACGCGAACTGGGGCAGGGTACTCTGCGCTATAGGGTACAGCGGAGCGCCGGTGGACGTAAATAAAATTGACGTCTCCTTCGTCTCGGAAAAGGGAGAGGTGGCCGTATGTAAAAACGGCGCGGGCATTGACTTTTCGGAGGACAAGGCATATGAAATCCTCTGCGAGAAAGAGATTCAGATAATTGTGGACTTGAACGACGGCGGCTGTGAGGCCACTGCGTGGGGCTGCGACCTCACATACGATTACGTCAAGATAAACGGCGAGTACAGAACCTGACGAAGGGTGTATAGCGTTAAAAAACACAATACATCAAAAAGACTTTTTTTGCCGCCGGAGGCGGTAACCCAAAAGATTGACCAAACCTCCCATGCACGGGAGAATTTCATCACTATTTGTGCGCACAGGCGCACGGGAGGTTAACATGAATCTTTCAAATTCCGAACGGGCCGAGGTGCTCATACACGCCCTGCCCTATATTCAAAAATACTACAACAAAATAATCGTCATAAAATACGGCGGAAATGCCATGATAAACGAGGCGCTCAAAAAGGCCGTTATGGGCGACATTGTGCTCCTCTCCCTGATCGGGATAAAAGTTGTTTTAGTCCACGGCGGCGGGCCGGAGATAACCGATATGCTGAAAAAAGTCGGCAAGAAGACCGAATTTGTGAACGGGCTCCGCGTGACGGACGCAGAGACCGCCGATATTGTCCAGATGGTACTCGCGGGTAAAATTAACAAGGGCCTCATAAGCATCATCCAGAACATCGGCGGCAAGGCAATCGGCCTGTGCGGGATAGACGGGCATATGATAGAGGCAAAGCAGCTGGACCCCGCGCTGGGTTTTGTCGGCGAGATAACGGATGTGAACACAGCGGTAATCCTGGACGTCCTCGAAAAGGGTTATATCCCCGTAATCTCCTCCGTCGGATTTGACAAAGAGGGAAATGTCTACAATATTAACGCGGATACGGCGGCGGCACGCATAGCCGGAACGCTCAAGGCCGAAAGTCTCGTGACCATGACGGATATTGCCGGTATCCTAAGGGATAAGGACGACCCCAAGTCCCTTATTTCGAAGCTCAAGGTCAGCGACGCGCCGCAGCTTGTCAACGAGGGAATAATATCGGGAGGCATGATACCGAAAGTTGAATGCTGCATCGAGGCGATCCGCCGCGGCGTAAAAAAGGTCTTCATAATCGACGGGCGCATTCCGCACGCCATCCTCATTGAAACGCTGACCGACGAAGGCATAGGCACCATGCTGGTATAAGTACAGCTTTAAGGAGATGTAAAGATGAATATAAAGGAAAAAGACGCGAAATATGTCGCCCATACATACGGAAGGTTTCCGCTTGAAATAGTCGGCGGAAAGGGTTCCGTTGTCTTTGACGAGAACGGCAAGGCATATATAGATCTCGGCACCGGCATCGCGGTGAACAGCTTCGGCGTGGCGGACGACGAGTGGAAGTCCGCCGTCACTGAACAGATAAACAAAGTGCAGCACATGTCGAACCTCTATTACACGGTCCCGTGCGTTGAACTCGCCGAAATGCTCTGCGAAAAGACCGGCATGAAGAAGGTATTCTTCGGAAACTCCGGGGCGGAGGCAAACGAGTGCGCCATCAAGACGGCGAGGCGCTGGGCGTTTTTGAAGTACGGGGATGAGAGCCATTCCACAATAATAACGCTGAAAAACAGCTTCCACGGCAGGACGATAACGACGCTTGCGGCGACCGGTCAGGATAATTTCCACACTGAGTTCGGCCCTTTTACCGGGGGGTTTGTCTACGCGGACCCCACGGACGCGTCAGACGTTGAAAAGCTCGCGTGCGAAAATAAATGCGCCGCCATAATGATAGAGGTAGTTCAGGGCGAGGGCGGTATCTATCAGCTGACGAAGGAATACGTGGAAGGCGTTGTAAAGACGGCTGAAAAGCATGATCTTCTCATTATCGTGGACGAAGTGCAGACAGGAAACGGCCGCACCGGCAAGTTCTACGGATATATGCACTACGGGCTGAAGCCCGACATCGTGAGCACGGCCAAGGGTCTCGCCGGCGGGCTTCCTCTCGGCGCGGCGCTGCTCGGCGAGCGGGTGGAGGATGTCCTGACGCCCGGTTCGCACGGTTCCACCTTCGGCGGCAATCCGGTTTCCTGTGCCGCCGCCGTAAGTATAGTAAAAAGGATAGACGACAAGCTTCTCGCCGGGGTTTCTGAGAAATCCGATTATATTGTAAGGGCACTGACAGGCGCCCCCGGGGTTAAAAGCGTCAGCGGACTCGGATTTATGCTCGGCATAGAGACGGAGAAGCCCGCAAAAGACGTTATAGCCGAATGTATGGAGAAGGGCGTTCTTGTCCTCTCGGCAAAGAACAAGGTAAGACTCCTGCCGGCACTGAATATCCCACAGGATAAGCTCGAAAAGGCCATTAATATCCTGAAGGAGGTAATAGCACAATGAAGCACCTGCTGAAGCTCATGGATCTCTCATCGGAGGAGATAATTGATATTCTGAACCTTGCCGACCAGCTCAAATTTGAGAAAAAGAACGGAATAGAACATCATCTTTTAAAGGGCAAGACGCTCGGTATGATATTCCAGAAATCCTCAACCCGTACGAGGGTATCTTTTGAAGTGGGAATGTACGACCTGGGAGGCTCGGCGCTCTTTCTGAGTTCACGGGACCTGCAGATAGGCCGCGGCGAACCGGTGCAGGACACAGCGCGCGTCCTGTCCCGCTATCTGGACGGAATAATGATTCGGACTTTTGCGCAGTCTGAGGTCGAGGCGCTCGCCGAATACGGCAGCATCCCGATAATAAACGGACTCACCGACTATGCGCATCCCTGCCAGGTGCTCGCGGATCTCCTGACTATACGTGAACACAAGGGCGCGCTTGCGGGAAACAAGCTGTGCTATATAGGCGACGGCAATAACATGGCAAACTCCCTGATTGTAGGCTGCATAAAGACGGGCATGGCCGTAAGCGTCGCCTGCCCGAAGGGGTATCAGCCCGACCCCGCTATCATGGAATGGGCAAAGACGGCGGGCGATTTTGTTTGCACCGAGAACATACTGGAGGCAGCGTCCGGAGCGGACGTTGTTTATACGGACGTCTGGGCCTCAATGGGGCAGGAGTCCGAGGCGTCTATAAGGCGCGGCGTTTTCAAGAGTTATCAGATAAACGACGAAGTTATGGCGGTGACAAACAAAAACGCCATGGTGCAGCACTGCCTGCCGGCCCACCGCGAAGAGGAAATCACGACCAGGGTATTTGAGCAGCACGCAGACGAGATATTTGACGAGGCGGAGAACAGACTGCACGCGCAGAAGGCGGCATTGGTAAAGTGCATGGGCTGAGGCCCAATGTGAGGTGAATATGAAAAAAGCGTATTTGGTTTTAAGCAATGGCAATGTGTTCGAAGGATGCTCCTTCGGAGCGGAGGGAGATACCGTCGGCGAACTCGTTTTCACGACGGGCATGTGCGGATATATCGAGACGCTCACCGACCCGAGCTACGGGGGGCAGATTGTTCTGCAGACCTTCCCACTCATCGGAAACTACGGGATAATAGAGGAGGATTTCGAGGGAGATACGGCAGCCCGCGGATATGTTGTCCGCGAGTGGTGCGACGCGCCCTCGAATTTCCGCGCCCAGTATGATTTGGATACATTCCTGAAAAAACGCGGTATCCCGGGAATTTACGGGATAGACACGCGTGAGGTGACGCGGATAATCCGCGAATACGGCGTCATGAACGCCGCAATCTGCAGTGAGGTGCCGGAAGACCTCTCCGAGATAAAAAACTTTGTCATTAAAGACGCTGTCGAGTCCGTGAGCGGAAAAAGTGAAGCCGTATTTCCGGCGGCTGGTGAAGAGAAGTACAGGATAACTCTTGTCGACTACGGAGCCAAGGGAAATATCGCGCGTGAGCTTTCCAAGCGCGGCTGCACGGTGCGAATAGTGCCCTACGATACAAAGGCCGAGGATATACTCAAGGAGAATCCCGACGGAGTCATGCTCTCAAACGGCCCCGGAGATCCCGCAGAAAATACCGGCCCGATAGCTGAGATAGAAAAACTCGTCGGCAAAGTGCCGATTTTCGGCATATGCCTGGGCCACCAGCTTCTGGCGATTGCAAACGGCGGGAAAACGATGAAACTTAAGTACGGCCACCGCGGCGCAAACCAGCCGGTGCGCGACCTCGGAGGCGCGCGCACGTATATAACAAGTCAAAACCACGGCTACGCGGTCGTTGCGGACAGCCTGAAAGGCGTCGGCAGTCTTCGCTTTGTAAACGCGAACGACGGTACCTGCGAGGGCATGGATTACCCGGACAGGCGTGCGTTTTCTGTTCAGTTCCATCCGGAAGCGTGCCCGGGACCGAAGGACACGTCATATCTTTTCGACAGGTTTATAAATTTGATGGGAGGGGAGCGCTAATGCCACTTTCGAAGGAAATCAGGAAAACGCTCGTTATAGGCTCCGGCCCCATCGTCATCGGCCAGGCCGCAGAATTTGACTATGCGGGCGCACAGGCTTGCCGTGTTTTAAAGGAAGCGGGTGTGAACGTCGTCCTCGTCAACTCTAACCCCGCGACGATAATGACCGACAGCGCGCTGGCCGACGAGATCTATCTCGAACCGCTCACGACCGAGACAGTCAAGCGCATAATTGAAAAAGAAAAGCCGGACAGCATCCTCGCCGGACTCGGCGGGCAGACCGGCCTTACCATAGCCATGCAGCTCTCAAAGGATGGCTATCTGAAAAAGAGCGGCGTTAGACTTCTCGGCACATCTGCCGAGGCCATAGACAAAGCCGAGGACAGGGAGCTTTTTAAGGAGACCATGCAGCAGATCGGACAGCCGACCATCCCGTCCGATATCGCGAGCGACGTTCAGACGGCGCTCGAAGTTGCCGACAGGATAGGATACCCCATTATCGTGCGCCCTGCGTTCACGCTTGGCGGCGCGGGCGGCGGCGTGGCCGAGACACCGGACGAGCTAAAGATAATCGCGAAAACCGGTATAGACCTCTCACCCATATCCCAGATTCTTGTTGAAAAATATATATTTGGCTGGAAAGAGATAGAATTTGAGACCGTGCGCGACTCGGTGGGGAACGTCATCGCCGTCTGCAGCATGGAAAACTTCGACCCTGTGGGCGTGCACACGGGCGACAGCATAGTTGTCGCCCCCACGCTCACCCTTTCTAACAAGGAATTCCAGATGCTCCGAACGGCGTCTCTCGATATCATCTCCGCTCTCGGCATTGTGGGCGGCTGCAACTGCCAGTTTGCGCTGAATCCCACAAGCTTTGAGTATGCCGTCATTGAAGTCAATCCCCGAGTCTCCCGTTCCTCGGCTCTTGCGTCGAAGGCGACGGGTTATCCGATAGCGAAGATAACGGCGAAGCTCGCCCTGGGCTATACCCTCGACGAGATAAAAAACGACATCACCGGCAAGACCTGCGCGTGCTTTGAGCCGACGGTTGACTACGTCGTCGTGAAGTTTCCGAAGTGGCCGTTTGACAAATTCGTCGGGGCGAGCCGCAAGCTCGGCACTCAGATGAAAGCGACAGGCGAGGTCATGTCCATAGCGCCGACCTTTGAGATGGCCATAATGAAGGCCGTGCGCGGCGCGGAGATATCACTTGACAGTCTGAACTGTGTGCCGCTTAGCGACGAACCCATACTTGAGCGGCTCCGCAATGCGGACGATCGCAGACTCTTCACTGTCTTCGAGGCGCTGAAATCCGGTATTTCGGTTGATAAAATAAATGAAATTACCGCTATAGACCGCTGGTTTATATATAAGCTGAAAAACATTGCCGACTTCGAGGTGAATATAGAGAAAAACGGCCTTTTGGACGGCGATTATGAAAAGGGTAAAAAACTCGGATATACTGACGCGGCCCTGATGCGCATATCCGGGGCAAAGTCGGTCCCCGGGATGGAGGCCGTCTACAAGATGGTTGATACCTGCGGCGCTGAGTTCGACGCGGAGACCCCGTATTTTTATTCGAGCTACGACAAAGTCTGCGAATCCCGCGCGTTTAAAAAGTCCGGGAAGCCCGTAATAATGGTTCTCGGCTCAGGTCCGATCCGCATAGGACAGGGTATAGAATTCGACTACTCTTCCGTCCACTGTGTGTGGACGCTCAAGGAACAGGGGTTCGACGTCGTTATCGTGAACAACAACCCTGAGACTGTCTCCACCGACTACGATACGGCGGACAGGCTCTATTTTGAGCCGCTTTACCCGGAGGATGTATGGAATATCGTAAAAGCGGAGAAGCCGGTTGGCGTCGTCGTCGCCTTTGGCGGCCAGACGTCCATAAAGCTCACGAAATTCCTTGACGGACGCGGAATGCCGATATTCGGCACCTCGGCCGAGGGCATCGATATCGCGGAGGACAGGGAGAGATTCGACGCGCTCTTGGAGAAGTTTTCTATTAAGCGTCCGCGCGGCATGGGCGTCATGACAACTGAAGAAGCGCTCGCGGCGGCAAAGGAGCTTGAATATCCCGTGCTGCTGCGCCCCTCATATGTTATCGGCGGACAGAACATGATTATCGTCCACACCGACAGTGAGGTGAGGACGTACATGGAGCGCATTCTGTCACAGAAAATAGAAAACCCCGTCCTTGTCGATAAATACATGATGGGAACGGAGCTGGAGGTAGACGTCATTTCCGACGGTGCGGACGTCCTCATCCCGGGAATCATGGAGCACATCGAGCGCGCGGGAATACACAGCGGCGACTCAATAGCTGTCTATCCGCCGTATAACATAAACGACAAAATGCTGGAGACCGTCTGCGAGTGCTCCGAAAAGCTGGCGCTCTCACTGGGAACCAAGGGACTCGTCAACATACAGTATCTGATATACGAAAACGAGCTTTATGTTATTGAGGTAAACCCCCGCGCATCCCGTACGGTGCCGTATATCAGCAAGGTGACGGGCGTACCGATGGTAGACCTTGCGGCACGCGTTATGATAGGACAGAAACTGGCAGACCTCGGCTTCGGTACGGGGCTTTATAAGACCCCGCCGTATTGGGCGGTAAAGGTGCCGGTGTTCTCTTTTGAGAAGCTTTCTGATGTTAACTCATACCTCGGCCCGGAGATGAAATCCACAGGAGAGGTTCTGGGTATCGGCAAGACGCGCAGGGAAGCGCTCTACAAAGGACTGCTTTCCGCCGGAATAATGCTCAAGTCCCCCATGCTGAGCAAGGACGTCGGCGTTCTTTTGAGCGCGGATGAGCACGACCATCTGGAGATCGTGACACTTGCGAAAAAGCTGGACGATCTGGGTATGAAGATGTACGCGACGAAGACAACGGCGGAGGCCATCGAGCAGCTCGGCATAGACGTCGAGAAAGTGAAGAGCATAAGTGAGAGCGATGAGGCATTTACGCTCCTTGAGAGCGGGAAGATAAGCTACGTCATCTACACCGGCGCGGCATACGACTCCACTATCGACGATTATATCGCGCTGCACCGAAGGGCGGTACAGCTCTCAATCCCGTGCCTCACATCCGTTGACACCGCAAACGCGCTGGCCGACATCATAGAGAGCCGATATACCCAGCAGAATACGGAGCTTGTCGACATAAACAATCTGCGCACGGAGAGACAGAAAATCCGATTCTATAAGATGCAGAGCTCCGGCAACGACTGCATATTCATAAACAATTTCGACAGCAGCATAACCTGCCCGGAGTCGCTCTGTGTGACTATGTGCGACAGACATTTCGGCGTTGGGGCTGACGGACTTGTGCTGATTGAGAAGTCGGAGACAGCCGACGCGAAGATGAGAATGTTCAACCGCGACGGCAGCGAGGGAAAGCTTGCCGGAAACAACCTCCGCTGCGTGGCGAAATATCTGTACGACAACGGCATAGCACGGCGGGAGAACCTGACGATAGAGACCGAGAGCGGCATTAAAAAAATGAAGCTCTACATCCGCAATCAGAAGGTGACCTCCGTGTGTGTCGATATGGGGAAAGCAAGCCTTCTTTCAAAGGATCTGCCTGCGACGCTGCCGAAGGAGAAGATAATAGACTACCCCGCGACAATCGGCGGGAAGGACTACAGAATAACCTGCGTCTCGATAGGAAATCCGCACTGCGTGGTGTTCTGCGACAGGGTAGACGGCGTAGACATCGAACGGGTCGGCCCGCAGTTCGAGGGCGCGAAAATTTTTCCGGAACGGATAAACGCCGAGTTCATAAGGGTTGTAAACAAAACGACCATCAAGGCGCGCGTATGGGAGCGCGGCAGCGGCGAGACACTCGCCTGCGGCACCGGCGCCTGCGCCGCAGTCGTGGCGGCCTGTGAGAACGGTTTCTGCGAAAAGGGGCAGGATATTACGGTAAAGTTCCGCGGCGGAGACCTGATCGTAAATTATACGGATGATACGGTGCTGCTTACCGGAAACGCCGACCTTGTCTACACCGGCGAAACTGAATATTAAACCATATAACCCGATCGGGGCCGCCTCAGATTCTGAGACGGCCCCGGTTTTGCCTGACATTTGCGCATATTCTTCTGATAACGGATGGGGGCGAGGCAAACCGGGGTGACGCGCTGAATGCCGGTCATTGACAAAAGAAATGGTTAATTCTATAATTAATTTGTAAATTCAGGAAAGTGGGACTGATGCGAGTACCCGCTTAAGGAGGGTTGGGGATGGGTCAGACAATAATTGAAAAACTCATGTCCAAGAATCTCGGACGCGTCGTGCATGCCGGTGACGAGGCCCTGTTCAGACCTGATCTGGCGGTAGCCTACGATTATCCCGGCTATATTGACTCATACGAGAAGCAGCTGACGGAAGAACTTAAAATTCCGACTGTTAAGGACGCAAGTCAATTTTTGTTTTTTATTGACCACTTCAACCCGGCGGGAGACACAACCTACCGGGAAGTGCATGTCAGGACCAGGAGATTTGCAAAAGCCTGCGGGATAAAGCTGTATGAGGATGTGGGCATAGGGCATCAGGTCATCATGGAAAAGGGCTATGTTGTTCCGGGTATGATGCTGATTCATTTTGATGGCCATATCAGCACTTTGGGCGCTTTGGGAGCCTGTGCCATAAGTGTCCGAAACGCCATGATCGAGGCTTTGGCCACACAGTTTGTTTCGCTGACAGTTCCGGGGACCTGCCGTATAAATTTATCGGGCACTCTGCAAAGGGGCGTGGCCGCCCGCGATGTGGTTCATACGCTGGTTCGTGAGCTGGGCCCGTCCGGAGCGAGGAACATGTGCATCGAATTCGGCGGCGGAGGGCTGCGCAGTCTGGATATGTCGGACCGCTTCGTCCTGTGCAATCAGGCGATGTTTATGTCTGCCGTCACGGCGGTCTGCGAGCAGGATGAAAAAGTGGAGGAATTCCTCACAGGAATCGCCCGGCGGCCCTATGAGTTCACTTCGGCGGACAGGGATGCCGGATATGAGAGAGAATATACGCTGGAGCTCGGCAAAGTTGAGCCGGTTCTGGTGGCTCCGCCGTCTTCTGCCAACACTGTGCGCATATTGGATTATGAGGGGCTAAAGGTGGACATGGGCTATATAGGCTCCTGTGCCGCCGGCCGCATAAAGGATTTTCGGCAGGCGCTGGAGATATTGGAAGGCGTCCGTATTGCGGAGGGAACGCATTTGTATGCTGTGCCGGCCTCCGTCAAAATTCAGAAGGAAATGGCCGATAACGGGATGATGTCCGGGCTTATAGACGCCGGAGCGTGCCTCTGCTATCCGAGCTGCGATTTTTGCTGCGGCATGCTCGGCGCCATGACACAGGGTGAAGTCGCGCTCTCCACCGGCACGCTCAACTTGCCGGGGCGCATGGGCTGCGTGAAGGCGGATATATATACCGCAAGCCCCTATACGATAGCCGCGTCTCTTTTGAACGGAAAAATCACAGATCCCAGAAGGATACTGTGAGCGAGGGGGAATTAAGCAGTGTTACCCACGATCAGAGGCCGAGCAGCCTGGATTTTTGCGCAGCCTAATTTCGATATCGACAACATTGTGGGTGTGGAGAATATCAAGCTCCGCGATATTGAAGAGATGAAAAAAGTTTGTATGGCGGGCTACGACCCGGATTTTGCGAAATTGGTTATGGCGGGGGATGTGCTTCTGGGCGGGGAGAATTTCGGTTACGGGCACCCCCATTATGTCGCATTCAAAGCGCTGCGCGCCCTGGGTATAAAGGCTGTTTTTGCCGAAAGCTTCAACCCCGGCTTTTACAGGGGCGAGGTGTCGAACGGCTGGCCTTTGATAGAAGTGCCGGGGATTCTGGAAACCGCCAAAAGGTGGGATACGATTGTGCTGGACTGGGATAGGGAAGAGGTCACGGTGAGCGGATCCGGCGTTCTCAAGTGCAGTGTAATACCCCGCCGCACCAGGGAAATTGTAGCGTGCGGCGGACTGGTCCAATACATACGCGACAAGAGGCTGTAAAAAGCCGGCGTTTTCCCCGGAGCTGAGGACACGCTTGATATACGGCAGTACTGATTAATCTGTGCATAATTCATGAAAGGGAGAGGAAAAAATGCTGCATGACAGAGGGACTCTCCGCAGAATGCTGTCGGAGAAGGATATCATCTATACTGTAGGCGTCGGGGACGCGATGTCGGCAAAGCTGATTAGCTCCGTGGACGGAATCGACGCGATTCTCTCCAGCGGATTCGCGGTATCGGCTCAGGCTATGGGGCTGCCCGACGCTGAGCTTTACACCAGAAGCGACAACGTCTACGCGGTCTCCAACATGTGTTATGTGAGCAGTAAGCCTGTGATAGCCGATATCGACACGGGCTACGGCAACGCTGTGACCGTCATCAGGACCGTCCGGGAATTTGAGCGCGCTGGCGCTTCGGGTGTTATTATGGAGGATCAGTACAGCCCCAAGCGCTGTCCGATATGCGTCACTGACCTCAATGCCATGATTCCCGCGGAGGAGGCCGCCGGCAAGATCCGCGCAGCTGCAGAAAACAGGCTCTATCCCGAGACGGTTATCATCGCGCGCACCGACGCCGTTGACAGGGAGGAGCAATACAGTAGGGCGAAAATGTACCTTGAGGCGGGAGCGGATCTGGTCCAGGGTATCAGCAAATCATTTCACAACAGCGCCGACGAGATCAGACAGTTCGTGGAGGCCATGGAAGGACGCGTGTCGCTTATCGTATGCGGGCCGCTGGATACCCTTAGCAGGGAAGACATCGCATACATAAGGCCGAAAATCTGTCAGTTTGCGCTTCTCTCCATAAACTACATATACCCCGCGCTTAAGCAGGCCGTCTCCTATGTGGCGGAGCACAAGACCCAGGTCGGGCTAAGCCTTCCCAAGGCAGATCACGAGGAGCTTGTGAGTTTCCTGGGCATGCCTGAAGCGAAGATGCTGGAAGAGAAATATATCCCGAAACCGTACGCTGATGAATTTTAAACCCAGGGCGCGGGAAAAGGGAAACAGCCGGGAATCCGCACGGCAGCGGATTCCCGGCTGTTTTATAACAATTTTGAGATGGGTTTCGGTTTTATACTGTTATCCCATTAAAGGGTGGATAAGATTTGCGAGGGAATTTTTTGTCCTGCAAGGCCGAGGAAGAGAGCGGGCTGACGCCCGCCGACGACGAGAGGGCGGCAGGACGGAAAATTAACCGCAAAGATATCTATTTTTTAGTGGAATAACAGTATTAATGCGCTTCAGGAATTACTGCTTTTTCTGCTTCTCCGCGAAGTCCTCGGCCGCGCGTATCATAGCCTGAACGTTTTCCAGTTTTGCGCGCACGGCTATTTCGCAGCCGGAGCCCAGCATGAAGAAGCCATCCTGCGCCGCAATTTCCAGGACGCCCATGGCCTCGTCATATACATCCTGCGGCGTGCCGAAGAGGATGTTTCCAGCGGGATTGAGATTTCCGAGCATGCAGACGTTGTTTTTTGTTGAGAGTTCCTTGTACTTCGGGAGATTAACGGCATAGTCGATCTCTATGATATCGCAGCCGGTCTTCATCATGTCGTCCGCAACCAGAGTATTGTCCCCGCAGACGTGGAGCATGGTTGCAAACTTATAGTCCTTTTTCAGCACATTCATGGCGTCAAAGAACATCTTTTCGTATTTAAAGCAATATTTACGGTAAATATCAGGCGAGGTCATGTTGATGGAAGCCAGGGAGTCGCCGTTCATTACGAGCGTCGCGCCATTTTTGACACAGGCCTCGCAGAAGGCTATAAGCGAACGGGTGCAGACATCCATGAGCGCATGGAGCTTCTGTCTCGTCTCTTCGTCGTCCTCCATTTCGGTTATAGCGAGCTGGACGATGAATTCCTCGACACCGAGCAGATGCCCCGCAAGGGAGAAAGGCCCTGTGCCGGGACAGCGGACGATGACCTCGTCGCCGACCTCACGGGCTAGTATCTCCACCGCCTCGAGATAAACGGGCATGCGTCCCTCGGTGTAAGGGTCGGGGACGCGGAGCATCGGGACGTCGTCAAGACTCTTAAGCGGGCGTTCAATGACGGCGGGGGTATCGTCCTCCTGTATTCTGAGCTTAACGCCCATGGCGTCGGCTATATAGTAGTTGTCGCTCTGGGGGTTGACCTCGTCCAGACCGTGTTTGCGCCACGCCTTGAGCTGCGCGTCGGCCATTTTTTTGCCGTCCGTGTGGTATTCTCCGAGCTTATAGCCGGCGAGATGCGCCGCCCAGTTGCCGATAAAGGGTACGACGGGGAGCCTATCCACACTCTTGTGGTCCAAAACCGCAAAAAATCTTTCCTTTGAAGTCATAAAATCTCCTCCTGACGTAATCCTCGGCATATGCCGGCAAAGCAGGCAAACGCGAAACTGCGGCAAAAAATTCTCACATTCCATTATAATTATATAACGGAATGTGAGAATAAAATAGTAATAATCGTACTTTTTTAGAAATGATTAAACAATCCGTGACTTCTGAGGCTGAGAAACATCAGTCCCCTGAAGATAGGGATTCGCGTACGGGGACAAGCACCTTTTCTTCATAGCAGGAGAAGGTGGAGTCGACAAGCTCTTTGTCCGGCGCCTTCGTCAGAAGGCTTACAACGGGGACAATGACGAGTCCGACGATCATGGCAAATGCGCCGCAGTTGATTGACGACTTCAAAATATCTGGAAAAGCGCTCTTTACAAACGTATTTGCGACCATCAAGACAGTGCTGAATATAAAACTGGTCCAGCAGGCCGCTTTTGTCGTGCGCCGCCAGTACAGGCCATACAGAAACGGCGCCAGAAACGCGCCTGCCAGTGCACCCCATGAGAGGCCCATGAGCTGTGCGATAAAAGTTATACGGATCTTGTACTGCACAATAGCTATGACGACGGATATCGCAATAAACACTACGATAAGAAGGCGGATAGCGAGAACTTGCTTCTTCTCATCCATATTCTTTACTATATTGTCCTTTATGAGGTCGAGAGTAAGAGTTGAGGATGATGTAAGGACGAGCGACGAGAGCGTGGACATTGAGGCTGAAAGGACAAGGATGACCACAAGGGCGATGAGTATGGGCGAAAAACCGGAGAGCATGGCAGGGATGATTGCGTCGTAGCCTTGGGTTGCGATATCAACCTTGTCGGCGAACAGCCTGCCGAAGCCGCCGAGAAAATAACAGCCGCCGGCGATGACAATGGCGAACAGCGTCGAGATGACGGTGCCCTTATGTATGGCCTTCTCGCTCTTTATGGCGTAAAACTTCTGTACCATCTGCGGGAGACCCCACGTACCGAGTGACGTTAAGATAATGACGGCGAAGAGAGAGACGGGGTCCGGTCCGAAGAACGACGCAAAAACGCCTGGCTGCGACGATACGGCGGGATCTGAAACTTCAGCGAGGCTCGACACGGCCTGGATAAAGCCGCCATTAGTATTCAAAACCGCGCTGACGACGGCGACGATGCCGCCCAACATGATAATGCCCTGGATAAAGTCGTTTATGGCGGTCGCCATGTAGCCGCCGGCTATAACGTATATGCCGGTAAGTACGGCCATTGCGATTATACATACGGTATAGTCAATATTGAAAGCCATTCCGAAAAGGCGGGAGAGGCCGTTATAGAGAGAGGCGGTGTAGGGAATAAGGAAAATGAACACGATGAGCGACGCGCCAATCTTCAGGCTTCGGCTATTCATACGCTTGCCGAAAAATTCGGGCATTGTCGCGCTTTTAAG
>JBFWIW010000006.1:30350-66604 GCA_050253535.1 Oscillospiraceae bacterium | reverse complement strand
TGGATCATTTTATCGGCGACCTGATTTCAGCGCTGAGCGACTTCCGCGAGCCTGTCGTCCTTGTCCTCTATGGTGACCATCTGCCGAGTTTCGACATCTCGGACGAGGCGCTGGGCAATGAAAACGTGTTCCAGACCGAATATGTCATATGGTCAAACTTTGGGCTCAAGGCGAAGGATCAGGATTTGGAGGCGTATCAGCTCTCGTCCTATGTTATAGGGCTTCTGGGCATGGATAACGGGGTGCTCACCAAGCTCCACCAAACAAGAGAAGAGAACCCCAAATATCAGGAAAATCTTAAAATGCTCGAATACGATATGCTTTTTGGAGATATGACAGTCTACGGCGGTACCAATCCTTATACGCCGACGGACCTGCAGATGGGTACCCGCGAGATTGGCGTAACAAGCATCAAACAGCTGGATGGAGCCCTTTACGTCACGGGAAAGAATTTTACGCCGTATAGCAAAGTTATGGTTGACGGCAAACAGAAAGAAACGATTTTTATTAACGCATATACCCTTATAGCGCTCAAGACAGTGGTGTCTCCCGGAGAAAGAGTGACCGTGGCACAGGTGTCGGACGATAAGGTCATACTTAGTACCACCGCGGACTTTATAGCTTTAGGGGAAGGATAGCCGGGCATTTGAAAGAGCCCTGGGAGGGGGCATCTCTCCCGGGGCTCTCGGTCTGTCTGTAATAACCGGCTAAAGTGAGTAAAACCTTACGATCCGCAGAGCACGATGGAAATATACTGTAATAAGTCATTTTCGGTGGTATGTGTGACTACCCGCCGTCAGGCGGAATTAACTTTCGCCGAGGATGTTAAACAGCGGGACCCCATGCGGCGGAGCCGCGCAGGGCCATGACACTTATCATGGCTGCTTGAAGTTGAGTGGCCGGCATCTGCCTCTTGCCAAAGAAGCCCTTCGGGCTTCTTCGGCATTCTGAAATCCCCTGGAGAGGATGTTCTCTCCAGGGGATTTTTTATTCGCCTGAATCTTCGCTGCCTGAAAAGTCGTATGAATCATCGATATCCGAAACATTCCCTGCCGGCGGGCCATTTGGCGGTACGTCGTGGTAGATGGGCTGATTCGTTATGGGGTCTACGTAGCGTATTCTCTTGTATTCGCCGGTGTCCGTCGGCAGTTTTTTTGAAGCTAGCCGCCTGTCATTTAAGCGCTGTAGACCGTTGTAAATTACAGACATTGCGGGAACTCCGAAGAGCATCCCGGGGATACCGAACAGCTTGCCGAAAAAGAGGATGGCAAACATTATCCAAAATCCTGAGAGACCGGATACGCTGCCGAGGATCTTCGGCCCTAGGATATTACCGTCGAACTGCTGGAGGATTATTATAAAAATAACGAACACCACGCATTTTGCCGGACTTTCAAGCAAAATGAGAAGGGCGCTCGGCACGGCCCCGATGAACGGGCCAAAAACAGGAATAATGTTTGTGACACCTATGATGAAACTGACGAGGGAACAATACGGCATCGCAAGGAGCGTCAGGACGATATAAGTGATTATGCCTATAATAATAGAATCAATTATTTTGCCGGTGACGAAACTGCCAAACGCCTTGTGGATGAAACGCGTCTCACGCATTATATTATTTGCCAGGCGGGGACGGAATATGGCATAAAGGAATTTTTTACCCTGCGCTTTGAATGTCTCCTTGTTATACATGATGTAAATAGATATGACGATCCCGATGAGGACTGTGAATATCCATTTTACCATATTTATTACGCCGCCGGTTATGTTGGTCACAATGCTCTCAATCTTTGGCAACACATCGGACTTAACGAGGCCCGTAATGTATTCGGAGAGGTTCCCGACGAGGTTATAGGCTATGGTTTGGAGCTCCGCGTTGTTCTCAAGAAATCTGCCTGCCCACGATACGATCTCATTGACATAGGAAGAGGCGTTGTTTATGAGCGACTCTATGCTGGAATAGAGCTGCGGAAAAACAAGAATAAGAAGACCGCCGATCACAATCCATGTCAGCAGCTGCGTAACAATTATCGAGCAGATACGGCCAAATTTTTTGCCCTTAGGCTCATCTTTAGGAAAAGCCTTTCTCCCCAGCTTTAAGAAAACCTTATGCTCGAAGAACATTAGGATCTTATCCAGAAGATACGCAATCAGAAGGCCGTAAATGAACGGACTGAGCGCCATTAAGATAAGCGTGATGACGGAGTGCACACTATTCCATCTGTTGAGAATCCAGAAAAACGTAATACTTGCCACAACGACGAGAAATATCGTTATTCCCCAGTGAAGGTATTTCTTGTCCCATCTGTATTTCATCCGCGGCCCCCCTTACCGTAAAGCTTTTAGTTCACCAGTATCATACAATTTCCCGATACATATTTGGCGCGTCGGCCTTTCCGGCCGTCTCGTTTATCGCGGTTACCTCAATTTTCAGTATGCGCTCGCCGAACCTTATCTCTATCACGTCGCCTGTCTTCACAGCGTATGACGGCTTAGCCGGCCTTCCGTTTACCGTAACCCTATCGCCGGAGGCGGCATCTGCGGCAACTGAACGGCGTTTTATGAGGCGTGAAACCTTCAAGTATTTATCAAGCCGCATAACGGTTCCCTCCGATCAAAAATAAATACCGGAAACGGTACGGAAAAAGTCCGTACCGTTTTCGAATCACATATATTCCGCTCGTGGCTAGGGAAGCTGAACCCAACCTGGTTTTGCATATTTGCGCACTATGCTGCGTTATCCTTCTTGTTTAAAGCGGATTATTTCGCAACAGCGTCCTTGAGAGTCTTGCCGGGCTTGAACTGAGGGTTTCTGGACTCAGGGATTACAATAGCTTCTTTGGTCTTGGGATTTCTGCCTGTACGGGCAGCGCGGGTCTTGGTCTCGAAAACGCCGAAACCGACGAGCTGAACCTTTTCATCGTTTTTGAGAGCGTCGGAAATGCTGTCAAGCACCGCATTGAGGGCTTTTTCGCTATCTTTTTTTGAAAGTTCGGATTTTTCTGCTACCTTACCAATAAGTTCTGCCTTGTTCATTTGTTTTCCTCCTGAATATTATTACGGTTAATCATTGGGGATTTCTGCTTTGGCCTCTTCATAAAGCGCAAGGAATACATCAAGGGGCAGGTCTTCAAGAGATCTCCCACTTAGTTCCGCGGATTCCTCCGCGCGTCCGAAACGGCGTATAAATTTGTCACAGGCTTGTCCCAGAACCTTTTCGGGGTCGGCGTCCAGATATCTTGCGACGTTTACCGCCGCAAAAAGAAGGTCGCCCAGTTCCTCCTCCGCGCCGCTGCCTGTTTCTGTGGCCTTAAGCAGCTCGCGCATCTCTTCTTCCAGTTTTGCAAGGGCGCCTGTGACATCGGGCCAGGCAAAACCGGTCTTAGCGGCCTTTTTCTGGATTTTTTCTGCCCGCCATAGAGCCGGCAGACTTTTTGCGACCGCTTCGAGAGAAGAGGTCACTGTCTCCTGATTCTTTTCGACGCGCTTAATCTCATCCCATTTGACAAGGACTTCGTCTGCGTCTTTTGCCTTTCCGTCCGAGAAGACGTGGGGGTGGCGCAGGATTAGTTTTTTGCAAACCATGTCCGCAACGTCGTCAAGGTCGAAATTACCGGCATCCTCTTCAATGCTCGAATGAAAAACGACCTGAGTGAGGACGTCGCCAAGCTCCTCGCAAAGGTGTTCCGGGTCTTTTTCGTCGATAGCCTCGACTGCCTCGTAAGCTTCCTCAAGAAAATTACGCCTTATGCTCTCGTGGGTCTGCACCCTGTCCCAAGGGCATCCGTTGTTGCTTCTGAGCAGCGTTATGAGTTTTTTTAGGTCGTAAACGCCATATTTTTCCCTGTATTCAAAATCTATCATATTTTTTCCCTCAAAGCAAGAATTTTATAGCTTTTGCAGTAATTAACTTAAGATGAGATAGATAACAAAGCCATCGTCACGGCGCACGCTGAATTCAACTCACCTTATATGCAGTAAATCGGCCAGGCGTTCCCCCTTAGGAATGAGCTTCATATCCGCGCGCGTCACGGCGCGCAGCGCTATTATAAGTATACCATAGATGACGACTCCCGCTAAGATAGATGCGAGAAGCGCCGCAAGGAGCCCAAGACGAGAGCCGGTAAAGGACGGGGGGCAGACCTTGAAAATGATACCGTAGATACTTGCGGCGGCGACGCCCATAACCGCCGTACAGATAACGGGGCGTACGGTTATCTTAAGAAAATTCGGCCTGTCCTTTATTTTCCACATAATGAACGATATATTCATCACCGTCATAAAAAGATAACATACCAGAGTGCCGACAGGCGCGCCGGTGATGTTTATGCCGGGTGTCCCAACCAGGAACCAATTGACTGCGATCTTAATTATGCCGCCGAAAGGCAGAGTCAACAGCGCGAGCTTCTCATAGCCGCTCGCCTGTAAAATGGCGTTCGTCATAAGCTGGGTGCAGACGAAAAATGAGGCGATCCCAAGCATAGCGAGGAGCATGGGGCCATTTTCATTGCTCCCGGGATAGAGGACGTTGAAGATGGGATAGGATAAAACGCAGAGACCGACCCCCGCGGGCAAAGCAAGAAGGTTTGTGAGTTTTAGAGACGATTCCATGATATCCTTCGCCTCATAACTTCGCTTTCTCGCAATTGCCGCAGCAATTGCGGGGACTACGCTCACTGTTACGGGGACTATGAAAGCCGATGGGATGTTAAACAGCGTAAGACCTTTCGAATAAACGCCATAGAGGATTTTGGCATCCTGAAATGAAAAACCCGCGCCGGTCTGCAGGCGCAACAGTACGAGCTTAGTGTCGATAAGGGTTATTATGTTCAGAACGGACGACGAGAGTGTTATCGGGATGCCGATGCGGAGTATCTGGGCGAGCGTTGCTCCCTTCGAGTCCAACCTGTCCAGCCGCCCGCCGGAGGCGGGAAGGGACTTATCCATTTTCCGCTTGTAAAAGACAAGTACCGGCACCGCTAGGCCGAGGCCGATTGTGACGCCAACGATGGCACCCGCGGAAACGGTGGCAAGGCCGTATCCCGCTTTCGAAAGATACCACGCAATCGTTATACCGAAGACCAGTTTGCACAGGACCTCCATGATCTGGGAAATGGCGGTTGGAATCATATTGGAGTGACCCTGTGCATAGCCGCGGTAGACGGAGATGGTGCACGCGAAAAGGACCGCCGGTGCGAGCGCCCTTATGCCGTTTATTATCTCGGGGTCGCCCATCAGGGACGCAAGTTTCTGCGGTACAAGGAGCATAACCGCCATGCCTACAAAGCCCACTATAATAAAAGCCGAGAGGCCAACGGAGAAATACTGCTTCGCCTGCCGGTGCCTGCCGGTTGCCAATGCCTCAGATATAAGACGTGAGAGCGCGACGGGGACGCCCGCCGTCGATATGGTGAGCAGGAGGTTGTATATGACGTAAGTAACCTGGAAGTGGGTCGTACCCTCGTCCCCCAGGAGATTATAGAGAGGTATCTTGTATATGGCGCCGATGACCTTGGTAACAGCAACCGTAGCGGCCAGAAGCGCTGCGCCCCTCAAATAATTGGACCTTTTCTGTTCCTCCAAAGATATGCCTCCCGATAAGTGATAAAAAAGAGGAATTTACTTGTTTGGACATTCTATCCCATACATGAGAAAATAAAGCACGTAAACCGGCGATTTATATTGAGGCCTTGGGGCGAGTATCACATTGGGTGCATATTCAGCCGCGGTGGATTTACATAATGATGTGGAAAAACCTGTGGGAAATGTGCAAAACCCTGTGTTTTCGGGAATTATTCCCGAGGGCAATAATTAAAAAATCATTTATGAAGTATTCAATACCCGTGAATATTTCATAATCGGCGGTTTACTATAATGCGGATATTCATAAATATACGTCTGTTTTTGCCGCACAGTGCCGTGGTTAAAGCAGCATAAGGCGAAAGTCCTAAAACAGCGCTTTTTTCTGTATCCGTATGTCCCGTCCGCGAAACGGAAGGACCTGATACTCACCCTCAAGGCGCGAGACGATTTGCTGGGAGTAACGGCGACGGAGTTCCTCGGCGGAGAGGTTTGAGCTCATAATCGTCTTTTTTCCGGTTACCTGCCGGTTGTTCATGAGGTTATAGAGAGCGCTTATCGTAAATGCAGTTGTCATCTCGGTACCGAGATCGTCAATTATGAGGAGGTCGCAGGCAAAATAGCGCATGACATCACTTTTTACCTCTTCGACATCATCCGATTTGGAGAATTTATCCTCTTCCAGCCGCGTAAAAAGACCGGATGCTGTCTCGTAAACAACGGAGAAGCCGCGCTCGGACACGACCTTTGCTATGCACGCAGAGAGAAAGGTCTTGCCGAGGCCTGTTCCCCCGCGTAAAAAGAGGTTGTGCGAATTTTTGCCGATGCCGAATTTTTGTGCGTAACTGTAACAAGTGTCACGGACAAATTCCATGATCTGACGCGGCGAGTCCCCTGTTTTGGGGTCCGGGTCTTTGTCATACCAGTCAAGGTCAAAGGCTTCAAACGTCTCCTCCCCAAGTTTCAGGAGAGCGGAGAGGGATCTGCGCTGTTCCTCTTTGTACCGCGCCATAAGGCAGGAACATATGGAAGTGCCGTCATACCCGGTGTCGCCGCATTTTGGGCACATATATCTTTCGTCGAGATAGTCCTCCGGCAGCCCTGCGGTCAGAAGTTCCCGACGGAGCTCCGACTGGAGGCTGAGGTTCTCGTCACGCACCCTGTCAGCCGCCTCATAAGCATCGCGGCCGGAGGAGAACGCGAAAGCCAAAACATTTGGTATTGAAGAGCGTAGCTTTGCGTCTATTTCTCTTATTTTCGGATTTTTGGCATAAGCCTCGGCCTGCCGCCGTGAAAGCTGCACCTCATTTTCGCGGCGCATTTCGTCCAGCGCGGTCTTGGCTTTATAAAGTAACTTTCCGTCAAGGGACACGTCTCACCCCTCCGTCACTCTTCTTCTATGCTTTTAAGCAGCTTTTTCAGACGTTCTATCTCAGTTCCCGCCGGAGCCTGATATCCGGAGGTGTTTTCAGCACAGCGGGGGGCGCTCTTTTCCCGCGCTTCTATATCACTGATGGCGTGGATACCCTTTTCGTGCCAGCTTTTAAGAATTGAATTCAGATAACCCCATGCGAGCTTTCCGGTCTTTATAACCGTCTTGTCGTATGCGGCCTCGACGACCTCCGGTGAAAAGCCCATTTGCAGCCAATCATCCACATAGCTCCGCTCGGTCTTCGACAGTTCCCTGCCCTTTATCTGTAATACGGCAGAAATTTCGCTGGCAGCGCTTTTCCTGGCTTCCATTCGCTTTAAGTATTCCTCAGCCTCTTCAATGGAGAATATTCCCTCGTGCTCCCATGTATACGCTACTTTTTCAATGTATCGCATTGTGGGAAGTCTGCCGCACCCATATTTTTTGCGGGTTTCTTCCATGCAGTAACTCACAAGGATGAGAATGACCTCCGGCGGGAGGCCGAGGCTGTCGTAAATGCCGAGAAGCTTCAGAAGATCGTCGGAGGAGAGCACCTTTCCCAGCCGGCGCTGCACCTCGGAGACGAGGCCTGGAAACGAACCGCCGTTTTTCATCACCCGCGAAATATCATCGGCGGTATACTCGGGGAGCTCGTCCCGAGGCTGGATTTTCAGAGCCGTTTTATTGCCGGCCGCCCCCTCGTCTCCGGAGACGAGGCCTAGGGAGACCAGCGTCTGGGCGGCGCCGACGACGGCGGCGGGAGTCCAGTGAAGTGATGCGGCGGCCTCCTCCTCAGAGAAAGCACCCCGGTTTTTCAATATATATATGTATAGGAGCGCTGCGCACCCGTTTCCGCAGGATATAAGCTTTTCTGCAGCCTCACCCTGTATGGCGACGGTCTCGGGCGCGGGGAGCACAAAACGTTTTTCAGGCATGGGAAACTTCCTTTCGGGAGATGTGGCGGGACTTTCGCGCCGTGAGTAATCCGGCTATCATTATAGCAGTAATTTTCGCGGAGAGCAACGAATTGTTTGCGGGAAGCGGTGTTCAATCAAACGCCCGTTTTCGATTTTTCAACAATGATATTGAGAATTGTATCACAATTTGATATAATACCTTATTACATTATAATTAAACACCTCTTTTTGGGGCGGTTTGGAGCCTGTATGACACAAAGAAACTGGAATATTGCGGGATATGAGCGGGGGGATGTGATCGGCCTCGTTAAACGCGGGTTTTCGTGCCTCCTGTCCGTTTTGCTGACTTCCCGGAGAATTACGTCCGAGGAGAAAATAAAAGCGCTCATGGAATGCGATACGCGATCCATCCCGGATCCCTATCTAATGAAGGACATGGACCGGGCCGTTAAGAGACTTGAAAAAGCTATTGAAGAAAAAGAGCACGTTGCCGTTTACGGTGACTATGATGTGGACGGCATAACCTCGAGCTGTCTTGTAGCGAGCTACCTGCGTTCCCGTGGGCTAACCTGCGAGATATACATACCGGAGAGGTTCGAGGAGGGTTATGGCGTCAAAAATTGCGGGCTTACCGCGCTGGCTGCCATGGGCGTCACTCTGACCGTAACGGTCGACTGCGGGATTACCGCGTTTGAGGAATCCGCTTACGCCAGGAGCCTGGGTATGGACATGGTTATAACCGACCACCACGAGTGCGCCGAGAAGCTGCCGGAGGCCGCCGCAGTCATAAACCCGAAGCGGCGCGACAGGCTTTATCCCTACCCCTACCTTGCCGGAGTGGGCGTTGCCTTCAAGCTAATATGCGGCCTTGAGGGGCGGGAAAATACGGAAGCGCTTTTGGAAAAGTACGGCGACCTTGTAGCGGTCGGTACAATAGCGGACGTTATGCCGGTTACAGGAGAGAACCGTATTCTAATAAAGCGCGGTATAGACGCAATTAAATCAGGAAGCCGTCCCGGACTGAAAAAGCTCTGTAAGGCTGTCGGCGCGGAACTCTCGCAGATCTCGTCGCAGAATATAAGCTTTATGTTGGCTCCGCGGTTAAATGCTGCCGGCCGGCTCGGGTATACGGATGTCGCGGTTGACCTTTTGCTTACGGAGAGCGAGGACCGGGCGGATAAGCTCTCGGCAGAGCTATGCGAGCTGAATAAAAAACGCCAGCAGTTCGAGTGTATGATGTATGAAGAAGCCCTCTCCATGCTGGAAGGAGAGATACCGGCGGGGGAACCCATAATACTCGCGAAAAACGGCTGGCATCAGGGGGTAGCGGGTATCGTCGCTTCCCGCCTTTCCGAAAAATTCCGAGTACCGGTTGTGATGATCTGCCTCTCTGACGGGGTGGGGCGCGGGTCCTGCCGCTCGTTTGGAGGGTTCAACCTGTTCGGAGCGTTGGAGGAGAGCCGCGGTTTTCTTCAGACCTTCGGCGGGCATGAGATGGCCGCAGGACTGACGATATCAGAATGTGAAATAGACGGATTCCGCAAAAAGCTAAAAGAGCTGTACGCCAAAAAAAATGAGGCGCTCGCTGAGGCGTTTCTCAATATCGACTTCGAGGTTATAAATCCGGGCATACTCTCCTTGCCGAATGTCGAGTCGCTCTCACTGCTTGAGCCATACGGCAATGGGAACCCGACGCCGGTACTCTGCATAAAAGGTGCGTTTGTCGATTTGGTGACGCCCATGTGCGGCGGTAAACACACGAAATACAGGATAAAGAAGGATGGAGAGCCTTTCGACTGTATATTTTTTTCGAAAAATGCCGAGGAGCTCGGCGTTTCGTCGGGAGATTCCGTCGATATTGTATTTGCCCCGCAGATTAACGAATTTCGGGGGCGCCGTTCAGTCCAGCTTCTTATGCTGGACATAATTAAAAGAGACATCAAGGGGTGAACGCGGTGGATATCGTCCTTGAACAATACCAAAAATTTGAGGAGACGATACAAAAGAATAATCCGGCCGTGGATATGATGCGTATCCGCGCGGCCTTCGAATATGCCCGAAAGGCGCATGGCGACCAGAAGAGGAAGGATGGTACACCGTTTGTTCTTCATCCTCTGGCGGCTGCCGAGATTCTGGCAGAGATGGGTCTTGATGAGGACTCAATCATCTCCGCCATTCTTCATGACTGCATAGAGGATACCGGTGCGACGCATGAGGATGTCGTGAAAAACTTCGGGACCCGTGTCGCCGACATTGTGGAGGGTGTTACGAAGCTGACAAGGGTCGTATATACCAGCAAAGAAGAGGAGCAGATGGAGAATCTGCGGAAGATGCTCATGGCCATGGCCAAGGACATCCGCGTCATCCTCATAAAGATAGCCGACCGACTTCACAACATGCGGACGATGGAATACCAGTCCGAGGAGAAACAGCGTGAAAAGGCGCTTGAGACGATGGAGATATACGCGCCGCTGGCGCACCGTCTCGGTATGCAGAAGATAAAATGGGAGCTGGAAGACCTCTCTCTCCTTTATCTCGATCCTTATGGATACAGCGAGATACAGAAAAAACTCGACGAGAGGCGCGAATTCTACGCCGAATTTTTTAACTATACGCAGGAGCACATAACCGATAGGCTGCTGGAGGCCGGCATAAAGTGCAGCGTATATGGGCGCATAAAGCATATGTACAGCATTTACCGCAAAATGTACAATCAGAATAAGGAGTTTTCCGAAGTCCTGGACCTCTACGCTTTCCGTGTAATCGTCGATGACATCGGCGATTGCTATAACGTCCTCGGCTATATTCACGAGATGTATAAACCGATACCAGGCCACTTTAAAGACTATATCGGGACGCCTAAGCCGAATATGTATCAGAGCCTTCACACGACGGTGATCGGCTCTGAGGGCATCCCCTTCGAGGTGCAGATACGTACGTGGGATATGCACCACACTGCCGAATACGGCATCGCAGCACATTGGAAATATAAAGAGGGAATAGAGGGGAGACAGGCGGACGAGGAGAAATTCGCATGGATACGCCGCCTTCTCGAATCCCAGCAGGACTCCGACGCGCAGGATTTCTTCCAGACGTTGAAGATAGATATGTTTTCAGACGAGGTCTTCGTTTTCACCCCGCGTGGCGATGTCGTGAACCTGCCCGCGGGAGCTACGCCGATAGATTTTGCCTACAGCATACATTCGGCCGTCGGCAACCGGATGACGGGCGCAACCGTAAACGGCCGTATTGTCCCATTCAGCCATCTCCTGCAGAACGGAGACATCGTAGAGGTCATAACCTCTAAGTCATCAAAGGGGCCGAGCCGCGACTGGCTGAACATTGTGACTTCTTCGGAGGCGCGGAACAAGATACGACAGTGGTTCAAGAAGGAGCGGCGTGAGGAGAATATTGTCCATGGCAAGGCGAGCTTTGAAGCGGAACTTCGCCGCGCCGGTATGACCATGGCGGATATATCAGGCGACGAGATACAGGCGCTTATACTAAAAAAACTCGCTTTTCCGTCATTCGAGGAGCTGTACGCCGCTATAGGCTACGGTGGGATGTCCGCGCAGAAAGCGGTCAACCGAATACATGACGAGCTGAGGCAGCTGGAAAAATCGGAGGCCAGACAGGAAAAAACAAACTGGCAGGCAAAACCGGCCAAGTTGACAAAGGCCATTCACGGTATAATGGTTGAGGGAATCGACAATTGCCTTATTAAATTTTCGCGCTGCTGTACGCCTGTCCCGGGAGACAGCGTTGTCGGCTTTATCACGCGGGGTTACGGCGTATCGGTGCACAGGACAGACTGCCTCAATTATTTAAATTCAATAAAAAATCCCGAGGGCGCGGACAGATGGATATCCGTATCATGGGCAGGCGGTGAAACCGAGACCTACCAGACCGCGCTTTTTATAAACGCAAAGGAACGCAGTGAACTTATAATGGATATAGCGACGGTGCTCACAGCGCTGAAGGCCAAGGTAAATTCACTCTCCGCCAGGGATGTGGGCGGCGGAGCCGCCACCATATTCCTCACCATAGAAGTCAAAAACAAAGACGAGCTCTCGCTCGCCATGGCGAAACTCTCGGCCATCCCAGGCGTTATCGAAATTAACAGAACGGGGCTATAAGGAGATATCATGCGAGCGGTAGTGACAAGAGTGGACTCTGCCTCTGTCGAGATAGACGGATTAATCACAGCAAAAATTGGGGACGGATTTTTGGTTTTATTGGGGATAAAAAGGGATGATAACGAGGCAGATGCGAAAAAGCTCGCCGATAAAGTCTGCGGACTGAGGGTGTTTGAGGACGAAAACGGCAAGATGAACCTGAATCTGGAGAAAGCCGGCGGTGAGATTCTGGTTGTCTCGCAGTTCACGCTCTATGCCGACTGTAAAAGCCGCCGTCCTGGTTTCACTGAAGCGGCTCGTCCGGAGACCGCAGTGCCGCTGTATGAGCGCTTTATGGCGGAATGTGAAAGCGCCGGCTTTTCCTTGAAGCACGGCGAGTTTGGCGCGGACATGAAAGTAAGGTCGGTGAATAACGGGCCGGTGACCATTATCATGGATACGGAAAGCCTGTAATCAGAAGAGGAGACAAACATATGCTTATAAAGACAATCCCGGTCGGAAATCTTGAAACAAACTGCTATATCGTCTCCGACGGGAATACACTCAACTGCGCTGTAATTGACCCGGGAGACGAGTCTAACACCATTTTAAATTATATTGAAGAGAACAAACTCCGCGTTGAGGCGATTTTTATAACCCATGGGCATTTCGACCACACAACGGCGGCCTCCGCCGTTCAGGAGGAGACAGGCGCGCCGATCTGGATAAACGGCAAGGACATTTTGGAGAGCGGCAGCCGCGGATTTTACAAGTTCCGTCCGACAGCCTCGGTAAACACCTGGGGAGAGGGGACGGTCATCACCATAGGGTCAATGAGCTTCACCGTCATGGAGACCCCCGGACATTCGCCCGGCTCCGTGACGCTTGTGTGCGAGAACGTCCTCTTCACGGGCGACACGCTCTTTCGCGACAGCTGCGGCAGAACGGATCTTCCCGGCGGCAGCATGGAGGTGCTGATGGACTCGCTGCGGAAGCTCGCCGCGCTCCCGGGAGACTACGAGGTCTATCCCGGCCACATGGACGCAACCAGCCTCGACAGGGAGAGAAATTTCAATTATTACGTCCGCTGTGCCCTTGAAGAGAAATGAAGCTTTATCTCATAGGTCACGACTATAAATATGCGGCGGAGCAAATAATGCTCATGCTTTTTCCGGACGAGCGGCCGGAATATCCGGAGGGAAAGCAGGAGACGGGAGATTCATGGGCCGTAATTGCGCTCTCTTCCGGCAAAATATACACCACTGCGACGACAAAGATATATTTTGGCGGAAAGACAGCTTTTGCCGCTTCGCGCGTTAAGACGGACACCCTAAAGGGAAAGCTCGTTGCCGACAGGCTTTTACAGAAGATAATAAAGCTGTCGTTTTATAAGGCGGCGGTTGCCGTAAAGGGCGAAAAGCCGGTATGGGGAGCGCTCACCGGCATACGTCCGGGAAAGATAGCCACAAAACTTATGGTGTCCGGCGCGTCCCCTGAAAAGGCGCAAAGAGTTCTGGTCCGTGAATATTTCGTATCACCGGAGCGAGCCGCTTTTTGCACCGATACGGCGAAGGCGGGGATGTCGGTTAAAAATGCTCTGCTTCCGCTGGATATCTGCCTGTATGTAGGTATCCCGTTCTGCCCCACAAGATGTGCCTATTGCAGCTTCGTCAGCCACAGCGTTGAGAAATCAATAAAGCTGATTGAGCCGTTTCTCGCTGTGCTGTACCGTGAAATAGAAGAGACAGCGAAGGTCGCGCGGGAGCTCGGTCTTCGCGTGGTGTCCGTATATTTCGGCGGCGGTACGCCGACAACACTTTCCGCCGATGAGCTTTTTAAGCTCATGTCACATTTGCAAAATGCGTTCGATCTCTCTCAGGTCCGCGAATATACGGTGGAAGCCGGGCGGCCGGATACCATATCCGCCGAAAAACTCCGCGCCATAAAGGCGGGCGGGGCTACCCGCATAAGTATAAATCCCCAGACGACGTCGGACAAGGTACTTGAGGCCATCGGCCGCAGGCATACGGCCGAGGATTTTCGCCGAGCTTTCGGTATTGCGCGCGGGGAGAACGCAGGGCTTATAAACACCGACCTGATAGCGGGGCTTCCGGCCGACACTGTGGACGGCTTTTACAGGACTCTCGACGAGGTTTTGTGCCTTCGGCCCGAGAATATAACCGTGCACACCCTTTCTCTGAAAAAGGGTTCGCGCATAACGACTGAGGGGACTGATATACCCGGCGAAAAGGCCGTTTCACAGATGCTTGACTACGCGGCGAAAATGCTGCGGGAAGAAGGGTATACCCCTTATTATCTGTATCGCCAGAAGTTCATGTCCGGCGGGTTCGAGAACATCGGCTGGTGCAGGGAAGGGTGCGAGAGCCTATATAACATCTGTATAATGGAGGAACTCTGCACCATACTTGCGCTCGGCGGGGGCGGTTCAACCAAGCTCGTCGCGCCGAAGACCGGCAAAATTGAGCGCGTTTTTAATGCAAAATATCCGCTGGAGTATATTGAAAACGCGGGAAAAATAGTAATAAACAAGGAAAAGATCCGTACATTTTACGAGAAAGAGGCGTTCTGATGGCATATTCACTGGACTATATAAACAGAAGGGTAAAGGAAGACCCACAGGGCTTTGTTGACGAGAGTGATGCACTCTATAACAAGAGGATTTCTCTGGCAGCGGACAGAATACAGGAAAACATGGCCAGAAGCCCCATCGTCCTGCTGTCTGGTCCATCCGGTTCAGGCAAGACCACCACGGCGCATAAGGTCAATGAAGAGCTTGAAAGGCGCGGTATTAGGGCCCATACCGTATCAATGGACAACTATTTTAAAACGCTTAATCAAAAGACCTGCCCAAGGACGACAGAGGGCGAGATTGACTTTGAGTCCCCGCGTCTCATGGATATGGATCTTTTAAACGAACATTTTGCCGACCTTGCAAAGGGCAGGGAGATACGCATTCCGTACTTCCTGTTCACATATCAGCGGCGGAGTGTTACTCAGTTCAAACGTATGCGCCTGAAAGAGAACGAAATAGCGATATTCGAGGGCATCCACGCATTAAACGACGATATCACGGAAAAGACCCCAGACGCCTTCAAGCTCTATATAAGCGCCGCCTCCGATGTGGAGCACGGTGAGGAGATAATATACCGGCGCGAGTGGATGCGGCTCATACGCAGGATAGTCCGTGACAACAATTTCCGCGGTGCGGATGCGGTGTTCACACTCACAACGTGGCCGAACGTCTTGCGCGGAGAGGTGAGTTATATCAACCCGTTCGTTGACAAGGCAGACCTTCTGCTGGATTCTTCCCTGCCCTATGAGGTACCAGTAATAAAACAATTTGCCCTTCCCCTTTTGGAGGCCATATCGGATGGAAGGGAGCGTTTTGAGGTCGTACGCGATGTCATTCCCGCACTGAAATATTTTGCCGATCTAGGAGAGCAATTTATAAAACCCGAGTCGCTTTTGCGCGAATTCATAGGCGGAGGCGTTTACGAATACTAGATATTAAAGAAATAATGTAAATAATTTATGTACCAACGTGATTTTTTGAAATTTCGTGCTACAATTTATTGTATCCCTCAAAGGAGGCACAGTCCATGATACGTAATTGGCTAAGAAATTTTATGATCGGCCGTTACGGCCCCGACCAATTTTATTTCGCCATTTTCATTGCAGCGGTGGTCATCGGAATCGTGGCAGAGTTCACGAAATTCGGGGTCCTTATGCTGCTGTCTTACGCGCTGCTCATTTATGCTATGTTCCGGCTCCTGTCGCGCAACATTATGAAACGCCGGAGCGAGAATGACCGTTTTTTGCGCTATTGGTGGCCGATAAGACAATATTTTGTGATGAAGGCGAAGCGGTTCAAGAGCCGTAGGACCCACAAGTTTTTTAAATGCCCCGCTTGCAAAAACCTGTTGCGGGTGCCGCGCGGCAAGGGTAAAATCCAGATAACATGCCCCAAATGCGGAGAGAGATTTGAGAAAAAGACATAATAAAAATGGACTGCCATCAGACAACGATGGCAGTCCATTTTATACGACTGTTCGATTAACCTGATGATAAAAAGCGGCCTGTTTTCCACCCGGCGGCGTTGTTTACATAGGCGGGCGACAGCCTGCCATGCCGGACAAAAAACATCCGCACTTTTTGTTTTCATCATCTCAAATAAATAGTAGTATCAGACCTATCAAAAAGCGCATTCCACCATAACCGCAGCCTTTCGCCGCACAAATTAATTTCCAAAGATCGCTCCTGGATTGCGTAGCCATATTGTGATATAAGGCTTCCAGCGAAAGCGCGAAGAAGGCTTACCTTACGAGACTCCTCATAGCCAAGAACCTTCTCCCGTTTTTGTTAAATAATACATTATTAGATAAAACAAATGGGTCGCTGGTCAGACGACTATAGCGGCCCATTTGTTTTGTGAAAATCGTCGATACACGAAGAAAAAGCGTATGCAGATATCAAGCAGCATGGCGAGCCACGCACCGGTCAATCCCCCGGACAGGGCGTGAATTGCGAGATACCCCGCCGTCGGACGGATGAAGGTTATGCAGATAAACATTGTCCGTGCGACAAACTTCGTATCCCCCGCCCCTCGCAGGCAGCCGGATAATACGACCGCCGACATCTGGAACGGCTGGAATATGGCGACAAATATCATTATATGTGCGGCATATTCTATTACTACAGTGTCATTGCTGAAAAGCCGTGCCGCCGGGTATTTCAGAATAAGTGCCATTGCCGCCAAAAGTATGGCTGCGATCAACGCAACCCGCTGGCTCATTTTTCCGTACATCATGGAGATATCCGGCCGCCTTCGCCCAAGATTCTGTCCGACCAGACTCGTCCCAGCGACACCTATTCCTTCCGCGAAGTTATATGTAAGCTGAAGAAACTGCACACATATCTGGTGTGCCGCATATTGCTCCGTGCCCAGTAGTGCGACAAACCGGGCGAACAAGAGAAACCCAATGCGCATACAAATCTGTTCCAAGAGCGCGCCGGATGATACCGTGGCGACAGGGAGGAGTATATCTTTTTCAAAAGTGAAGTCGCGCTTTGTGTAGCGCATGTTAAAGTAGCTGCCCTTCCGAACGATCACGGTTAACGTAAGCGCAAAGCCGCAGCAGATACCGATGACGGAGGCTAAAGCCGCACCTGCAACTCCGAGCTTGGGAAAGCCAAAATTGCCGCCTATTAGCAGGTAATTGAAAATGACATTCACTACGTTTGCGACGATGTTCACATACATCGTTATACGCGTCCGGCCTATGCCCCTCTGCGCCGCATTTATACAGAGCATAAGCGAATTTATAGGCAGAGCCGACATGAATATGCGGTAATAGGTGACCGAATAGGCCAGTGTATCCTCATTAGCGCCTGCAAACAGCATTATCTGCGGAGCAAAGACTATGACCAGCACGGCTATAACCGCAGAAAGGAAAAAAATCAGTATCAGAACCAGACGCAATGTGGCGCTTGCGGTCTCAGGTCGTTCCTCTCCCTTTCGCCTTGCTATTACCGCCGTCACGCCGTAGCTCGTCCCGATGGCGAGTGAAAGAGCCAGTAGCCTCGGCTGAACGGTTAGTCCCACGGAGGCGAGAGCCGCCGTACCTATCCCGCCGACCATCATTGTATCTATGGAACTGATGAGGCTAGTGAGCACCATCTCCACAACGGAGGGTACAGCAAGAGCGAGGAGTGTCCCGTAGGCTGCTTTCGAGCTCGGTATCTCTCCCCGCAAATATTCCGACTTTATCATATTATTAACAGAAAGTGGATTTCTCATGTTGACACTTTAATACTATGAAGGACGGGTGTCAAGAACAACATTATTTAAATTGACATCTCTACATGATGACAATATACTGATAGTATCATGTTTAAGGAGGTCCTGCCGTGCTTGATCTTGTCATTATTAATGGGACAATAGTCAATTCTGGCGGTTCCGAAAAGGCAGATGTTGCCGTGAAAGACGGAAAAATCGTTGGGATAGGTCTCGCAACGGCCTTCGGAGAGGCTTCGGCTGTCATTGACGCTTCCGGAATGTACGTTATTCCAGGTATGATAGACTCCCATGTCCACATAGCCAACAAGACCGGAAAATTCCCGTCGGAGGGGACGTATTATGAGGGTACCCTCGCCGCGGCATACGGCGGGACGACCTCGATAGCTGACTTTGCATTCATGTTCCCCGGGGAAAGCCCGGTTACGGCCATGGAGCGGAAACTCTCGGAGGCGGCGGGAAACTGCCTCACGGACTACACCTTCCATCCCTATATTAACGGTAGGACTGTGGGCTGCAAGGAGGAGATACGCGAGCTTTTGCGTGCGGGGTTCCGCTCGGTGAAGATGTTCACAGTCTACCGCGAGACGCACATGCTTCCCAAAGCGGATTTATACGATATACTTAAAATGGTTGCTGAAGAAAACGGTATAAGCCTGATTCATGCGGAGTGTGCCGACATCATCGAGGCGAATATAGCCCGCTTTACCCAGGCCGGAATGACGGCCCCGCTCTATCACGCGCGCTCACGCCCGCCCATATCGGAGACGGAGGCGATGTACGGCGTGCTCGCCATGGCCCGCAGTACCGGCGCGCCGGTCATTTTTGCACATATGACAACTTCTGAGGGAAGACAGATGCTCACAGAGGCGAAGCGCAATACGCCGGTGTTTTCAGAAGTCTGCCCGCACTATCTTGCCCTTTCGGAAGACTGTTACAGCGGCGGGGAGGGATATAAATACGTGTGCAGTCCCCCAATACGCTCCAGATGCGACCGGGAGGGGCTGTGGAAGATGCTTTCGGACGGTTTGGTTGACATAATAAGCAGCGACCACACGGATTATTCCGCCGAGATGAAGGCAAAAAGCAAGGATTTTTTCCCCGGAATACCGAACGGCCTGCCCACGGTCGAAAACCGCGGAGTCGTGCTGTATTCCGAGGGCGTCGCCAAAGGCAGGATAACCATGGAGCGCTTTGTAGAACTAACATCGTCGAAGGCGGCGAAGCTCATGGGACTATATCCGCGAAAGGGAATTCTCGCCGTCGGGAGTGACGCGGACATCGTCGTTTTCGACCCTAACCCCGAATATGCTCTCAGGGCCGCGGATATGCATATGCATACCGATTATTCCCCGTACGAGGGGATGGAAGTCACGGGCAGAGTTCATTCTACAATTCTGCGGGGGACGCCCATTATAAATGTAGGAAGGTTTACGGGGACAGCAAAAAGAGGCGAACTTCTGGTACAAACTGCCCCGATTTTGTCCTGATGGGCGTTTACATCCTCCGCCGTCTATAGTAAAATAAATCCACTGACTGCTGACTTGAAGGAAAATTATAAATTTAATTTGGAGGGTAATTCTATGAACAATATGCCGCAGGAGAAACTCGGTATCGTTGCCGTCAGCCGTGACTGTTTCCCGATGACCCTGTCTGAAAACCGCAGGCGCTCCATCGTCGCGGACTACAGCGAAAAGTACGGTGATATATATGAGTGCCCCGTCTGCATCGAAAACGAAAAAGACATGAGACTGGCGTTGAATGATATTTGTGCACATGGTGTGAACGCGCTCGTCGTTTTTCTTGGAAATTTCGGTCCGGAGACGCCAGAGACGCTTATAATCAAGGAATTTGAAGGTCCGTGCATGGTGGTTGCGGCGGCTGAGGAGACCGGAGAGGATCTTATTGATGGGCGCGGCGACGCCTACTGCGGCATGCTTAATGCGAGTTATAATTTAAGGCTTCGAAACCTTGTGGCATATATCCCCGAGTACCCCGTCGGCACCGCAGCCGAGTGTTCCGACATGATCGCGGGATTTGCGCCAATTGCGCGCGCCGTTCTCGCCCTTCGAAACCTCAAAATAATCAGCTTCGGCCCCCGCCCGCAGGATTTTCTCGCCTGCAACGCGCCCATAAAACAGCTCTATAATCTCGGCGTCGAGATAGAGGAAAATTCCGAGCTGGACCTCTTTGAGTCCTTTAAGAAGCACGCCGCCGACAAGCGAATTCCATCAGTCATCGCGGATATGGAAAAAGAGCTCGGCACTGGCAACAAGCGCCCTGAGATTTTATCGAAGCTCGCCCAGTACGAACTCACTCTCACCGACTGGGTGGAGGGGCATAAGGGCAGCCGCGAATATGTAGCCATCGCAGGGAAGTGCTGGCCAGCATTCCAGACGCAGTTCGGTTTTGTGCCGTGTTACGTTAACAGCCGCCTCACCGGGCGCGGTATTCCTGTATCCTGCGAGGTTGATATTTACGGAGCGCTCTCTGAGTACATAGGAACCGTAATAAGCCATGACGCCGTGACGCTGCTCGATATAAATAATACTGTGCCGGACGACATGTATGACGGCTGCATAAAGGGCAAGTACAGCTACACACACAAAGACACGTTTATGGGCTTCCACTGCGGGAATACCACATCGGGTAAACTGTCGTTCTGCGCCATGAAGAACCAGATAATTATGGAGAGAACTCTCCCATTCGAATCCACTGTCGGAACCATAGAAGGTGACATAATTCCCGGGAATATCACGTTCTACCGCCTCCAGAGCACTTCGGACGCGAAGCTCCGCGCTTATATCGCTCAGGGCGAGATTTTACCTGTGGCAACCCGCTCTTTCGGCGGGATAGGCGTCTTCGCAATTCCCGAGATGGGCAGGTTTTACCGCCATGTGCTCATTGAGAAAAATTACCCGCACCATGGAGCCGTGGCCTTCGGGCATTGGGGCAGGGAACTTTATGAGGTGTTTAAGTATATAGGCGTACCGGTCGAGGAGATAGATTACAACCAGCCGAGCAGCACAAGGTACAAGACAGAGAATCCCTTCGCATAATCTTTTACAAAACGAACAGCGGCCTGAAGATTTGTTTCAAAAATCTTCAGGCCGCTGCATCTTATAAAGTTTTCCGTAAGGCGTAAAGAGCCTTACGGAGTTTCCGCCGCAGACGGTTGCCTATTATTCGTACTGATCTGCCATGATTTTTGCCAGGGTCTCGGCGTCCGAGTTCTGAGCGAGAAGACTCTGCTTTTTCGTCTCGAACTTGCTGAGTTTCTGACAGAGTTCATTGACCTGCTCAAGGTACTGCGGTGGGAATTTGACGGCGCCGTTCTCGTCCATGTGGATAATGTCGCCGGGCATAACCTCCATGCCGCAGATGTCGACGGGCGTGTTTATTTCCTGGATGGCGAAGGTGCCGTGTCCTGCGGTTACGCCCGTCAGCATGTACTGAATTCCGAGAGGTCTGACCTCGTCAAGGTCTCGGGAGGGGCCGTCGGAGATAACACCGACGCAGCCGAGGGACCTGAAGGCTGTCATCATATTGCCGCCGGCCAGGCCGTTTTTCTTTTTATATTTTTCGGGCATATTCTGCTTCATACAGACAATGACCGGCTTCGGCGAGGCCTCAATAGCCTTATAGAGGTCAAGGAAGGTTTGCCGGTTGAAACTGGGGTCGGGCAGTCCGAATGTAACAGTAATGGCATGGCCTGTCAGACGGCCGAGCTCAGGATACATGCACTTTAAATCTTCGTTGGAGTACCAGTTGCTCTCCCAAGGGTTATAGAGCCCAAGGCACATCTCCGTATCTTTCGGATAGGTAGCAATGACGTTTGTTATGCTGGGGGTATCGTATTTTTTGAGTTCCTCCAGCAATTCCTTTTCTCTCTCGGGACTTAACATATTAATTCCTCCGTCTCTTATTTTACTTTGCCGCGTATTTTTCGAGCGCCGCCTCGTTAAGATTTATGCCGAGGCCAGGGCGTTCCAGCGTCTCAAAATAACCGTCTTTCCAAACGATCGGCTCATCCGTGAGTTCTTTAAAGAATGCGTTAGGCTCGCTCATGCATTCCTGAATGAGGAAATTGGGTATACAAGTGTCAAGCTGCATGGCGGCGGCGAGGATTATGGGACCGCCCCAGACATGCGGAGCCATCGAAACGAAGTTTGGTTCGCACATGCCGGCTATTTTCTTGGCCTCCGTTAGGCCGCCGCAGGTGCCGAGATCGGGCTGCGCGATGGCAACGGCTCCGCTCTTCAGGAGCCGCCAGTAGTCATGTGTCATGGCGAGGCGCTCCCCGGTCGCCACCGGGACGTGGACGGCGTTAGCCACCTTAACCATTTCGTCGCAATTTTCGGGGCTTACCGGCTCCTCAAACCACGCAACTTCGTATTTTTGGAGCATTTTTCCGAATCTTATCGCGGCCGAGGTTGTAATCTGGCCGTGAGTACCGATGAGGATATCGACTGAGGAACCGACGGCGTCGCGGACCGCGGCAATGACGGACTCCGCACGGTGCAGCTCATCAAGACCCAGGTCCCAGGGGGCCGCCGGATAGCCGGTCGGCGCGAGCATATTGAGGGGGTCAAACTTCACGGCGGTGTAGCCGAGGTCAACCATTTTAATTGCATATTTCGCAGAAATATCGGGGTACTTCCAGCCCTCTCCGAGAGGATATTCGGGGTCTGTGTAAATGTAGGAATAGGAGCGGAGCTTGTCCCGGTATTTTCCGCCTAGGAGCTGATATACCGGCTGTTCAAACGCCTTGCCCGCGATATCCCACAGAGCCAGATCGAAAGCGGAAAAAAGGCTTGAGGTAAAAAAGTCGGCGTGGTTGGACGAGAAACGCCCGTACATTTTTTTATAGAGCTTTTCACGGGCGAGAGCGTCTTCCCCTTTCAGAAATTTTTCAAAAAGGCCGTTCATGATTGGGGCAAAGCACTGCCAGTTGTTCAAAAACGAGTCCTGCGCTGCACACTCGCCCCAGCCGGTTATGCCGGCGTCGGTTTCGAGCTTTATGAAAGTAAAAATTCGGCCTCCGCGACCGTTGTTTGACGCGGGTGGAACGATCATATATGGTGTGCATGTTGTCAATTTCATGGTAATTTCCCCGCCTTTCAAAAAGTGGTTCAATATTTGCCGCGAACTGATTTAACATATTTAGGACACTTTTTTATTATATTCTCCGGCCTCTTATGCGTCAAGGAACATTCTTGTGCGGAAGACGCACAGTAAAGACGAAAATACTCTGGCTGCGGACGGGGGAAGCTCAAAATCAAAAAGGACGCATAAGCGCGTTGACTTAAATGAGATTTTTTCCGCTTCCCGTGGATGACACAGCCGATAAATTGTATAATTCGACAGTATGAGTCGGGAAGGCGAATTCGATACGCATATTATCAAATTCTTTTTTAATCCTTAGATTTATTTCCTGGTTGATGTCCATATATTTGTCATAATCGCTGTCCAGTACATAATATGCGATTTCAAAGTTTAGGCTGTAATCGCCATAGGAGAAGAAATGAGTACGCCCGAACTGAGTTCCGGGCACATCGTCCACGATGCGCTTTATGATCCCGGGTATCTCTTTAAGTTTGTCATAAGGGGTGTCATATTTGACGCCTATTGTAAACAGGACGCGTCTTTGCTGCATGGTCTTATAATTCTTTATGCACGTACTGGTCAGATCTGCATTGGAGAAAATAAGCTGTTCGCCGTTTAATGAGCGCAGACGCGTGGTTTTTAAGCCTATATGCTCCACGGTTCCCATCTGCTCTCCCGCGATGACAAAGTCCCCGATTTCAAACGGCCTGTCAAAGAAGATGGTGAAAAAACAAAAGATATCAGAGAGAATGGATTGTGCCGCAAAAGCTATTGCAATGCTGCCGATTCCAACTCCGGTAAGCAGAGAGTTCAGTTTAACTTCAGCGGCGATATTATCAATAAGGAATATTAGAGCCAAACTCCAAATTACTATCTTCACCGCTCCGGTAATCCATTTTAATGCCGTCCTGTTGTCGTCTTCTTTTAAATTTTTTTCCCAATGCCGGTTTAAGAAAAAGACTGTGACCGACGAGAGAAGCGAAGCTGCAAGTATAACCAATAAAGTAAAAGCAATCTTATTTAATATATTTGAGATGGTGAGACTGAGAATTAATATTTTTGTATTCAGATAGAATATGAAAAAGTAAACGATGGGTCCCAGATATTTTTTTGCTCTGCGGAACGCGAGATTATCAACATGGGTATTTGTCGCTTTTAACCATTTGCCAAGGCGTTTTATTATAAAATGTCCTATAATTTTAATGGCGACGAAGCTGGCAATAAGAGCGATCAGGAAAATCAAATAATTTAAGACGGTGTTTCTAAAGAACACATAAGATAAAAAAGATAAGAACTGTGGCAAACAGCGTCACCCCTTAGACAATATTTTTTCATTGCTTTAATAATATATCATTAATTCTGAATGAAACATATAAAATTATAACATATATTTCCCCGTATGGCAAAAAGGTTTGACGGTTATTGAAGCGGTTAAAATATAACACCACTATCCGATAAACCTGACGATAAAAAGCGGCCTGATTTCCGCCTGGAGGCGGTATCTACCAGGCGGGCGACAGCCCGCCTCCGCTGTCTGCCTTGCCGACATAAACATCCTCTTTTTTATTTTCATCATCTCAATTAAATAGTAGTATAAATTAAAAACCGCTCAAATGAGCGGTTTTTTGAGTATAATTAATAGTTCCGGACGTTTTAACCTATATTGCGTTCAGATCTCTCTTATTAAAAGCATGAAATGCCCAGAAAAGGGCTGCGGCGCTGATAACAAGGCAGACTGCGGTATAAAGTATGTCGAATTTTCCGCCTATAAGGCTTGCGGCTTCATAGTACTTCAGCGGCGTAAAAGGTTTGATTACAGCCGTGTTTTCTGAAAGATCAAATAATATAGATAAGATATAAGCGATTATAAATATGGTATTGCTCATCTTGATGCCGAGCTCCGCCCGAGTGAAAAGCGTCGAAAGCATTACGGCAAGAGAAAAAAACACAAGTCCCTCAAAAAACGACGCCAGAGCATAAAGGACTATGGTCGTCTGTATGGTGTTGTTTATGCCAAGCATAGGCAGCGCCAGAAAGGAAAATATAAGATTGAGCGCACAGAAGGCGATTAAGTACAAAATCCCTGCAAGCAGCTTACAGGACAGTATATAGCTTCGTGTGCGCGGTTTCGTAAAAATAAATTCGTATGTTTTGTCAACCGCTTCTCTGGATACGGCATTTGTACCAAGGTGGATTGCGTAAATGGAGACGCAGACCAGTGCATAAAATTGCAGAACCGAGAAATATCCGCCCAAAGTTTGTATGTCCACATTGGCCATACCGAACATAACAAGAAAGATTTTTGGGAACTGGTCGAGCAGCACGGTGATATCAGCGCCGCTTGGGCCGCCAAAACCTAAAAATTTGGTAATTCCTGCAAAAACAAGAAACGCCAGTCCCAGCGCCCAAAAGATAAACGGCTTAAATCCCGTTTTAAGTTCGTGTTTTATGATATTGTTCATATGTTAAGCCTCCTCTCCTTAAACTGCGGCGATGTCCTGACGGCAGTATCTGATAAAGGCCGCCGCTGTGCATCCCGCGAAGACGATGACCGCTGCTGCGAGCAGCTTTGGATCAAAGGTTCCTGTGTCGGCGACGAACTTAGGGTCAAAATATTTTAAAGGTGCGATAAGATTAAGCGTTTCCTTTTCAAGTATCTCAGCCACTCCAGACAGAAGAAATGCCGCAAAACCGAATGCTGTGGCCGTACCGGATATGGAGCGAACTCTTTTGGAAAAAATCGCGTAGATTATCCCGAGAGAAAGAAAAATAAGCTGTGTCAATAAGGGTGACAGCATAAAAAGCACGAAACTGCCGTTTAGTTGAAAATTTACTGTTTTACTGATGTAATCGGGTGCAATTATGGCCACATAAAAGAGATTAAATAATAAGAGAACGGTAATGCACGCAAGATATTTTGCGCCGTATACCCCCCGGCGATTAACGGGTTTTGTCAGGATAAAATCGGTACACTTACCGCGTTTTTCACGTGCAAAGCACTGCAAAGCTAAAGAAACAGCCATGATTGCCGATGCCAGCCCGACGTAGGTAAATGAAAAGAGATAAAAGCCCTCATAGCTGAACATTTTGTCGATATCTAATCCAAGCACTGCCATGAATTCAGGAGGAAAATTCGCAAATAAAGCCGCTACCTCCGCCTTGCTCTCCATCATTGCGGGATAAAAACCTTTCATTAAAAGAATAAGAATGCCCGCAATACAGACAGCCCAGACTACGAGAGATTTGGACAGGCGTTTCAGTTCAAACAAATAGATATTCAAGCTGACACCTCCCTCACTTTTCCTTATCGTCTGTATAGTAATGCAAAAAAACTTCCTCCAGGGGCGGGTCCGAGATGTCTATGTCCGTGATCCCCTGCCTGACGATCGTTTCAAGCAGTATCTGGCAGTCACCCCTGTAAAGAAAGCTGACCGTTTTTCCGTGAATGTCCATATTGACCATTCCATCCAAAGACATTTTATTTGCGGCATCGCCGTCACGGAGGATAAAGGATACCTTTTTATAGGCATCTTTCTGCAGGTCGCTGATTCTGCTGGTCTGGATCAAGCGGCCCTCCTTTATTATCGCAACGCGGTCACAGATACGCTGTACCTCGCTCAGGATATGCGAAGAGAACAGAATCGTTGCACCGTTTTTGTTTTCATCTTTAATAAGGTCGAAAAACTTTCTCTGCATAAGGGGGTCCAGGCCGCTTGTAGGCTCATCCAGAATTATGAGTCTCGGGCTGTGGAGTAGTCCCTGGACTATGCCTACCTTCTTTTTGTTGCCGAGGCTCATATCCTCTATCTTACGGCTCAGGTCGAGTTCCAGAGCCTCGGCGAGAGTTCTTATTCTTTCGCTGCAGTCTTTTTTGTAAAAACTGGCCGAATACCTGAGAAGATCTATCGCGCGCATGTTCTCGTAGTAAAAAACCTCGCTGGGCAGGTACCCCACCTGCTCCAGTATTTCTTTGCTGTCCTTTTCACAGTCCAGCCCGAAAATACTGGCTTGCCCCCTGGTTTTTCGAATGAGGGAGAGCAGGGTACGGATTGTCGTCGACTTGCCCGCGCCGTTGGGGCCGATAAAGCCGAAGATTTCGCCCTCTTCCACCGTCATATCCACGTCGATGATGCCGCGTGATTTGCCGTAATATTTTGTGAGTTTTTGTGTTTCAATGACCACGCTCATTTTTGTTCCTCCTTAACAGACGGGAATCGCTCATCAATGAGCCTAAAATATCTATACTAATATTTTTATCGTAAACTATTTGCCTGTCGTTTTCAAGCGTGCAGACGTCAAGTGGTAGTTATTCGGGTATAAGATACAAAAGCGGTGCCGGTAATGCAAGAATTTCTCTTTGGAAAAGAAAAAACCTACGTTATCGGTTTCAAATCCGGGATTTCTTTACAAGCGGCAGGCTGCGGCGGTATAATTAAGAAGCTGGAAGCTCCGCCTTTTGCATCTTGGCGCCATAAAAATACCGCCTGGGGGTCAACCCCTTGCAAAGTTTGTGACCGTACGCTATTTTGAAAGCAGAGGAGAAGCCATGAAGATTTCCGTCGTCGAAGAACCGGGGGCCCAGAAAGAGGTAGTGATCCGCTGCAATAAAGTGGACGACGAAGTGCGCGAACTCATCCGGCTAATAGGGATTAAGGACAAAAGACTTGCCGTCGAGGACGGAGAGAGTCTTCTCTTTCTCGAGCCATCGGAGGTGCTCTATTGTGAGTATGTGAACGACAGGGTATTTTTCTATACGGAAAAAACCGTATATCCTGCCGGCTGTACGCTCGCGGAGACGGAGGAGACATATTCACCGTTCGGCTTCTTCCGGTGTTCAAAGAGCATGGTTGTGAACCTTAGAAAGATTGTGTCGCTTAAAAGCGAAATGAATGGCCGGATAATCGCTACTGTCAAAAATGGGGAGAGAATAATTATCTCGCGCCATTACTCAAAGCTCCTCAGATGGAGACTTAATAGCTGAAGGGGTGGTAAAGTTTGAAACAAGTATCAGACTTTATGGATTTAATGTATGTCTTGCCCGCCCGTGAGCGGGTAACCGCAACACCTGCACAATTATGACCATTCCTTTTCGTGGTCATTTTGTGCACTCGGCGCAGCGAAAGGAATGATCATTAATATGGAAAAATTCAAAAAACTTTATGTTTGGACGCTGAACGCAAAACTATACATGGGGATCTATTTTGTTGCCATCGTGTTTCTGACCGGCATTGTCAAGGTGATATTCGGCGGCGACTCGATTCAGTTCCTCGTACTTTTGGAAATGTTGATACTTTCAATGGTAATTGCCCTTCTGCAGGTTGTTATTTTAGACGAAAGGGCGGATTACAGCGGCGGAATATTTTTTGGACGTTCCGTTTTGTGGCTCTCAATATCTGTGGCGCTTACAGTTATTTGTGCCTTAATGTTCGAATGGTTCGCCGGTCTTGCTGCGTGGTGTCCGTTTGTGCTAGGCGCGTTCATGGTGTTTGGATTTTCTGCCATGCTGGCCGGGCTCAAGCTGGAACAGGACGCGGAAACAGTCAGACTCAATGCAGCCCTGAACAACTTTAAGAAAAAATCGGAGAAATAAAAAATATTACCAATAGAAAATGAAAAAAGGACAGCCCGAAGGCTGTTCTTTTTTTATTTTTTTACTTCATCGACACTGATTCTTTCCTTGGCATATTCAAGTGCAATAGAAATGATTTCGTTTCTGCTGCGGTTTGTTCTGTTGGCCATATCGTCATAGAAATCCGCTATAGTCCTGTCAATACGGATGGTAAATGAAACAGGTTCGGTCTTTTTGGTTATTCTTAGTTCATCCATAATATAAACCTCAATTACATATTAAACATAAAATAAATATTATTATATGTTCAAAAAGTGTTGATTATTAAACATGTAAAAGTTATACTTAATAAACAATTGCTGTAAATAGAATGTTAATTGAAAATAATTTATATTCAACTAAAAAATTTTTTTCGACAAAAAACCACATTGCTTTCCATTGGGATGAGATAAAATATCCCTGTTTTGAGGTGGGGGTGAGGGATTGGAAAGCGACGTCGTCGACAGGGTGAGCCATCTGAGCGCCGAAGAGCAAAAAAACAAGCTGTTTTTGGAACTCATGTATGAAAGAGAACTTAACAAATGCTTCGGGCTGATGTACGGTGCGGATGAACTGTCTTCCGTGTTGGAACAGGTGCTCGGGATATCCTGCGGTTTTTTGCGGGCAGACAGGGGTACGTTTTTCTTTATGGAAGACGGTTCTTTTTACCTCGGTGGTAATTGGTCTGCGCCGGGAGTGGAGATCGGGGAAGGCGGTCTAAACGCTATAAACGACGATATTATGGGTCCTCTGGTAACGAGACTTGCAAAAGAGGGCCTTGCAGCCATAGAAAGTGTGATGGATATCAGCGAAGAGTGTCCCAAACTATTTGAAACTTTATGCGGAAAAGGTGTAAAGAGCGCAGTTCTTGCGCCGGTGAGGGTCAAAGAGGAGCTTTGTGCATGCATTCTATATTACAATCCGCGTCTTCCGCAAGGGGAGGCGTTCCGGTTTCTAAGCAGTCTGATTAGGTTTATGAGTATAAGCGTAGAAAGAGAGAAAAAGCGAAAAAAACTTGCCGAACTCAGTTATGTCGATGTGCTTACAGGTTGCCATAATAGGACAAAATTCTATGAGGATGTCAGATATTTATCAAAGTTGCGCGACCGTTCCGCCGGCGTTATATATATCGACGTTAACGGATTAAAGAAAGTAAACGATATTTATGCGCACGAGGCTGGAGATGAACTTCTGCGCGAATGCGCGGAAATGCTGGTCAGAAACTGTCCCGGAAGCCGCGTTTACCGCGTAGGAGGAGACGAGTTTGTGGTACTGGAGAGTGGTATATCGAACGATTTGTTCGCTTTGCGGGTGAACCTCGTGCGGAAAGTGTTTGAAGAGAGCGCCCGGTGCAATGTTGCGATCGGCAGCAGCTGGATGAGTGACACCATAAATATAAAGGAACATATCTCAATAGCAGACCGCGAAATGTACCGAAATAAAAGAGAGTATTATAGCTCTGTAGAGAACGACCGGCGATCCCAGAGATAAGATTAAAGAACCCCCTGCAAAGGGCTTGCCCTTTGCAGGGGGTTCTTTTTGTCGTTTCCATTGACTTAATTTGTACGATTGGGTAAAATGAAAATTGGAAGCGTATCTTAAAAGTTCTGCTTTGCATACGGGCGGAAAGGACAAACGATGCTGACATACGAAGATGTAAGAAACAATGACGCGATAAACACATATATAAGATGTGCCGACGAGTCTCTCATAGCGCTCGGTTTCACGGAGCACAGTTTTGCACATGTGACGAAGACGGCCGAAACGGCAAAATATATCCTTGAGACGCTCGGCTATCCCGAACGGGAGGTGGAAATAGCGTGCATAGCGGGTTATCTGCACGATATTGGGAACCTTGTGAATAGAATTGACCACTCCCAGAGCGGGGCGGTAATGGCCTTCCGAATACTCGACAATCTGGGAGTCGACGCAAGCGAAATAGCCACAATCGCAACCGCCATAGGTAATCATGACGAGGGCACCGGTGTTCCGGTTAACGCCGTCTCTGCGGCGCTCATTCTGGCTGATAAATCCGATGTGCGCCGCAGCCGTGTGCGCAACACCGACGTATCAAACTTCGACATCCACGACAGGGTGAACTATTCGGTTAAGAAATCCGTACTCAAGATAAACGAAGAGCACACGATAATAAAGCTCAAGCTGACGGTAGATACAAAATTCGGCTCCGTTATGGACTATTTTGAAATATTTCTAAACCGTATGATATTGTGCCGAAAGGCGGCCGAAAAGCTTGGGCTGCAGTTCCGGCTAATCATAAACGAACAGCAGCTTATTTGAGGTGGCGTCATGATCTATATGGTCGAGGACGATAACAGTATACGTGAATTTGTAACATATACACTGAACAGCCAGGGAATGGAGGCCGAGGGATTTGAGCGCCCGTCCCTCTTCTGGAGGGCCCTTGACCGGTGCATTCCCTCGCTCATCATGCTCGATATAATGCTGCCGGAGGAGGACGGGCTTGAGATATTGCGCCGCCTCAGAAAGTCGGCGGTAACGCGGAAAATACCGGTCATTATGCTTACGGCGAAGGGAACGGAATTCGACAAGGTCAGGGGGCTCGATACGGGCGCGGACGACTATGTTCCAAAGCCTTTCGGAATGATGGAACTCCTTTCCCGTATAAGAGCTCTGCTCCGCCGTACGGAGGATGACAAGGAAGAGGAGAAGACGTATACGGTGGGGGATATAATCGTCTGCCCCTCGAAGCACATCGTAAAGGCCGGCGGCGAAACCGTTGTCCTCACGCTTAAGGAGTTCGAGCTTTTGTGCCTGTTTCTCGAAAATCGTGACACCGTATTCACCCGTGCGCAGCTTTTAAACCGTGTATGGCGATATGATTTTGACGGTGAGAGCCGTACGGTGGACGTGCACATAAAAAATCTCCGCCAAAAACTCGGTCCAGGCGGAGCTTGTATAGAGACAGTGCGTGGCATTGGTTACAAGATCGGAGCGGAGTGATGGAAAGAAAGATTTTCAGAACCGCTTTCAGTGCCGCCGCAGCCGGTGTTTCGATCTGCGTCTTGCTTTGCCTGTTGATATTCGATGAGGTAACCGTACATAGTGTTTTACTCGCCGGCGGACTTTCGGTTGCGTTTTCGGCTTTCCTTGCATACATATTTTCAAAAAAACTTGCAAATGGAATATCAAAGTCTATAAACAGCCTCGACCCCGAGCACCCAGAAAACGCAGATCTCGGGGAAGATTTTGCGCCTTTCGTAGAAAAACTCCTTGAACATAATCGGGTCATTGAAAAGGAGGAGGGCGAGAATTTGCGCCGCGAGTTTACGGCGAACGTTTCACATGAGCTTAAAACGCCGCTTACGTCCATTTCCGGTACGGCAGAGATAATAAAAAGCGGTTTTGTAAAGCCTGAGGATATTCCACATTTTGCAGGAAACATCTATGACGAGGCCCAGCGCCTCATTACCCTCGTCGGCGACATCATTAAGCTTTCTCAGCTTGACGAGGACTCGGTGGTTATGGCTCGCGAGCCGGTTGATCTCTATGCCCTTTCTATTAAAGTCATGGAAAGACTGCGCGATGCCGCTGCCAAGAAGCACATTTCAATGGTTGTAGTCGGCAGCCACGCGGAGATAACCGGCGTCTCCCAGGTTTTGGACGAGATGGTGTTTAATCTCTGCGATAACGCAATTAAATACAACCGGGAGAGCGGAAGCGTCACGGTCTCAGTTACCGGAGAGAACGGACATGCAGTCCTCTCCGTAGCCGACACGGGTATTGGTATACCGACAGCTCATCAGGACAGAGTCTTCGAGCGGTTTTACCGCGTGGACAAGAGTCATTCAAAGGAGATAGGCGGTACGGGCCTAGGCCTTTCCATAGTCAAGCACGGAGCTGCGTTCCATAGCGCGATGATAAAACTCAAAAGTGAATTAGGCGTCGGGACGACGATTACTATAACTTTTTAACAAAAAAAGACCTAAATGGCGCGCAAAATTTTACATGGGTTATCCTAAATTTACGTGGATTTTACATTTGACGGATGAATTACTTTACAAAATTCTGTTATACTTTACACTGTAGAATTTATGTAAAGAAAAAAGAGGAGAAAAGAAATGGATATCTTTTCTGTGTTCACCCTGTGCGGAGGACTTGCGTTTTTTCTCTATGGAATGTACGTCATGTCTTCCGGCCTTGAGAAGCTTGCGGGCGGAAGACTCGAGCGAGCACTCAGGAAACTAACGTCGAATCCTTTTAAAAGCCTGCTTTTGGGCGCGGGTATAACCGTTGCGATACAATCCTCGTCGGCCCTAACAGTAATGCTCGTCGGTCTTGTGAATTCAGGGATAATGCAGCTGGGACAGACGATCGGAATAATTATGGGTTCCAATATCGGCACCACGCTCACTGCGTGGATACTGAGCCTTTCGGGTATAGAGAGCCAGAACTTCTTTATAAGGTTTCTCAAACCTGAGAACTTCTCTCCCATTGTCGCGCTCATCGGCATTATTGTCATCATGAGCTCCAAGAGGCAGCGCCGCCGCGATATCGGCGGTATCATGGTCGGATTTGCGGTGCTCATGTACGGCATGAAGCTCATGTCCAGCGCGGTGAGCCCACTCGCCGACATGCCCGGATTTACAGACATTCTGGTCGCGTTTAAAAACCCGATTATCGGCGTTATTGTCGGCGCGGTGGTTACAGGCATTATCCAGAGTTCCGCAGCCTCTGTCGGTATACTACAGGCGCTGTCCTTAACCGGCAGTATAACCTACGGTGTGGCGATACCCATAATCATGGGCCAGAATATAGGAACCTGCGTAACGGCGGTCATATCGAGTATAGGCGTGAACAGCAACGCGAAACGCGTTGCCGCAGTGCATATGTCCTTCAACATAATAGGCACCGTGGTTTGTCTTATCGTTTTTTATGGAGCCAATGCGATATTTAGGTTTCCTTTTACGGACTTGCCGGCCGGCGTCGTGGGAATTGCCTTCTGCCACAGCGCTTTTAACGTAGCGTCGACGGCAATGCTTCTACCGTTCACAAAGCAGCTTGAAAAGCTTGCCCGAATTGTCGTAAAGGAGAAAAAGAGCGCGGAGAGTTTCGCGTTCCTCGACGAGAGGCTTCTGCAGTCGCCGGCCTTTGCGATAGCAGAGTGTTACAACATGACTATAAGGATGGCAAAACTTGCGCAATCCACCTTGCTTAGCTCTATAAAACTTCTCGACCACTACAGCACCAAGGAGGCCGACCTTATAGTTGACAATGAGGATAAGCTGGACATGTTCGAGGACAAGCTGGGGACATATCTTGTCAGGGTCTCGAGTAAAAGTCTGACCGACGCAGACAGCCGCCAGGTCTCAAAAATACTGCACAGCATCGGAGATCTCGAGCGTATCGGCGATCATGCCCTCAACATACAGGAAGTGGCAAATGAGCTCAACGAAAAGGAAATACATTTTTCGGAAGAGGCCACAGTGGAACTGAAGGTGGTTACCGACGCATTGACGGAGATTTTGGATATAGCCACGACTGCTTTTGAAAAGAACGATATAGTCCTTGCGGGGCGCGTCGAACCTCTTGAGGAGGTAATAGACGGGCTGATAAGTACGATAAAAATGCGCCACATCGAGCGCCTCCAAAGCGGTAAATGCACAATCGGGCAGGGCTTTGTACTCAATGACCTTTTGGCGAATTACGAGCGCGTGTCAGACCACTGCTCAAATATAGCCGTCTGCGTTATAGAAATAGAGCTCAACAGTTTCGATACGCACGAATACCTGCAGGGAGTTAAGGCGGGCAACAGCGAAGAATTTACCCGGTTCTTCGAGGAATTCTCGAAGAAATATACATTAGCATAGACAGAGGCGCAGCCGGAGCTGGTAAGAGAGCCCCGGCTTTTTCTGTTTTCAAGCCGAATTGCGGCAAAGTAATGCCGGAACCGTGCTTGACTTGGGAAATTTATGGGCATATAATACCATAATCTAATTTTGCGAAGTGACGGGGAAGCGCCGACTGCACGAAAGGGGAAGTATTCTTGCTTAGAATCGAAAGCCTGACAAAGAGCTATGGCGACAAAATAGCGGTGGATGATCTCACGCTTCACATTAAAAGCGGTGAGATATATGGATTTATTGGTCATAACGGTGCGGGCAAAACGACTACGATAAAGGCTTGCTGCGGCATCCTGAAATTCGACAGCGGAGAAATATTCATTGACGGCGGTTCAATAAAGACCGATCCCGTAGGCTGTAAAAAAAAGCTCGCATATATACCGGACAACCCTGATATGTACGAGTTTCTCTCAGGCATAAGATATCTCAATTTTGTAGCCGATATCTACGGCATAACGCAGGACGCGCGGCAGGACAAAATCAAAAAATACGCGGATATGTTCGAGCTCACGCCGGATCTTGCCCAGCCTGTCTCGGCATATTCACACGGTATGAAGCAGAAGCTCGCAGTTATAGCAGCGCTGATACACGACCCGAAGCTGATTATTATGGATGAGCCTTTTGTGGGCCTCGACCCGAAGGCGTCTTACATTCTGAAGGAGCTTATGCGCCAGCATTGCGACAGGGGTGGTGCGATATTCTTCTCAACTCACGTTCTGGAGGTCGCTGAGAAGCTCTGTGACATGGTGGCCATTATAAAAAGCGGCAAGCTCGTCATCTCCGGCACGATGGAGGAGGTCCGCGGCAACGAATCGCTCGAGGACGTCTTTTTGGAACTGGAGGGCGACCATGCTTAAAGCCCTCATAAGAACGAGGCTTCAGGCCCTTTTCAGCGGAATTTTTCGTATTGGCGGAAGGAAGAAAAAGGTTTCGTTGGGCATGAAAGTGCTGTTTGGTCTCCTCATGTTCTATGTTGTGGCCTGCTTTTTCGGCATTTTTGGTGGAATGTTCGCCCAGATATGCAAGCCGTTCTATGCGGCGGGAATAGGCTGGTTTTATTTCGGTTTTGCGGGACTTTTGGCCTTTGCCCTTATGTTCATAGGCAGCGTCTTTTCGACTCAGACACAGATATATGAGGCAAAGGACAATGATCTCCTTTTGTCAATGCCGATACCTCCGGGCTATATTCTTATAAGCCGTATGCTCATGCTGATCATAATGAACTTATTCTTTGAGTTTCTGGTTGTTCTGCCCGCCGCAGCCGTGTATATCCTTGGGGGTATGCCGGTGACATTTGTCGGAGCCGTAATTTTTGCCGCTGTGTTTTTTCTTCTGCCACTACTGTCGTTCGCACTGTCGGGCGTCATCGGATGGATACTTGCTATCGCCTCGTCGAAGGTCAGAAACAAATCCCTGGTTACCACGGCGCTGTCCCTATTATTCCTTGCGGCGTATTTTTATTTCTACAGCAGGATGAATGAGTATATACAGACTCTCATTGTGAGCGGTACAGCCATAGCTTCAAAGGTAAGAGGGGCCGCTGCGCCGGTATACTGGCTGGGCAGCGCCATAACCGATCATGACGGTCGGAGTTTGATCTTGTTTGCACTATGTTCCGCTATTCCATTTTTGGCAGTTACCTTTGTCCTCTCAAAAAGCTTCATAAAAATAACGACCACGAGACAGGGAGCCGCTAAAATTAAATACAGGGAACGTACAATGAAAGTGAGCGGGCAGAAGTCCGCGCTTCTAAAGAGAGAACTCAGTCATTTTGTCTCGAGCCCCATGTATATGATGAATGCGGCACTTGGCGTTGTATT
>JBFWIW010000006.1:0-30250 GCA_050253535.1 Oscillospiraceae bacterium | reverse complement strand
TGCTCCTCGCCATATGGTATTCAAAGACTAAGACATCGCTTTTTCCGGCGCTGGGCGGCGCGGCCGTTTTCTTTGTCTTTGCTAAGATACTTGAGTCCATTCTGCACTATGTGTGTCTAATAACAGAATCCCCTGTGTCGCGCGCTATTACGGGCAGCGCATGGACTTACGCCCTATATGCGGGCCTGGCAGCGGGCGTATTTGAGGAGACGGGCAGGCTCGTCTGCTTTAAAATAATGAAAAAACACAGGGATCGGAAGACAGCGATAACTTACGGTATAGGTCACGGCGGGTTTGAGTCCATCAGCCTCGTGTCTATGTCGATGATTATTTATTTAACAATTGCCATATCTATGAACCTCTCGGGCGGGGTTTCGGCCTATATGGCAAAACTGTCTGAAGAGCAGGCTGCCTCCATGGGCCAGGTGGTTGCTGCGATTTCGTCCATATCGGGCGCCGGCATCTTCTGGGGCTCGTTTGAGCGGCTGGTTGCAATATGTCTCCAGATTGCCATGTCGGTGTTTGTGTTTGCTTCCGTTGCCGGCGGCAGGGGAAGGCGGTGGATGTTCCCCGCGGCAATCCTAATTCACGCGGCGGCCGACATAACCCCTGCGATGTACCAATACGGAAAGATAACAAGCATCGCGGCGGTGGAGTTCTCTACCGCCGGGTATACCGCTGTTATCTGTGTTATTGCGTTCATGATATATAAAAGCCTGAATGCTCCGGAGTTGGGGAAAGTGAACTCTGCGGATCCGGTGTTAAATGCGAAAAAGACGCTCGATGATACGGAGGATTGCCTGTGAGGCTACCACGGCTTTACAGTAAATAAGCTTCAATATATACTGATGACAATAGTAAAACCATTCGGCAAGGGGTTCCAAAGAAAATGCTGAAAAGACCGAGTGCGAAGTATTAATGCATAGACTGCTTAAAAACGGGGGTGACTGTGCGAGTGCGAAAAGCCTCTCTCCAGTCATTGAATGGTTTGGCAGGCAGTAAAACGGTGATAGGGCAAAGAAGGGTAAAAATGAAAGTAATAGATGTACACACGCATATTTTCCCGCCAAAAATAGAGGATCAGGCGGTAAAGGCAATTTCAGATTTTTACGATGGCGCGAGCATGCGCCATCACGGTACGCCGGAAGAGCTAATTGCCTCCGGCTCAAAGATCGGAGTCGAGCGCTATCTTGTTTTTTCTGCCGCAACTATCTCACACCAGGTTGAGAGCATAAACAGCTTTATTATAAGCCAGTGCGAAAAGTATCCCCAGTTCATGGGCGCGGGTACCATGCACATGGACTATGAAGGTGTGGAGTCGGAGATAGATCGCCTTTATAAAAGCGGGATATACGGGATAAAACTGCACCCCGATTTTCAGCACTTCAATGTAGACGACCCCAAGCTCGATGATACATACAGGGCTCTCACCGAGCGTGGAATGTTCATAATAGCCCACACCGGAGACGACAGGTATGATTTCTCTCATCCGGACAGATTGGCTAATGTTGCGCGCAGGTTTCCGAAGCTCAGGATAATCGCCGCACATTTCGGCGGACTCTGCCAGTGGAGGGCGGCGCGCCGGAATCTTTTAAAACTCCCGAACGTATATATCGACACCAGCAGTACCCTCGGTTTCGGGGCCTATGACGAGGCGAAGGAAATTCTTAAAATGTTCGATAAAAAGCATATCTTTTTTGCCACGGATTTTCCGATGTGGGACCATGTCGAGGAGCTTGAGAGAGTGCAGAAGCTGAGGCTTGACTCTGCTACGATGGAGGATATACTTTATAACAACTTTAATGAGTTTTACGACTATTGATTTTGGCGGTATTGCAGTTGACGGTTGGCAGAAAACGGTGATATAATGCTTTCGAATCTAATGAAAACTGAATATTTCGGTTGATGGATCAGGGAGAGACCGCGCTGAATACGAAAAGCGCGGCGCCGAAGGGGAAATGCGAAAACTCTCAGGCAAAAGTACCGGATCCGGACGATACTCTGGAAAGTGTGTTATCACACCGAAGAAGTAACTTGCCTTAGGGCGGGGAATCTTTCAGGTAAACAGACAGAGGCGCTTAAGTATACTATAAGTATATTTGAGCGCCTTTTTTGCGCCTGAAAATGCCGAAAAGAGGCATATGAAGAAAGGAATGGTCACATAATGGAGAGAAAGACCCCGCTCTACGAGACCCACCTCAGATACGGCGGAAAGATAGTTCCGTTCGGCGGCTATCTTTTGCCGGTGCAGTATAAAGCCGGCGTCGTCGAGGAACACATGGTTGTTAGAACTAAGTGCGGGCTGTTTGACGTTTCGCACATGGGAGAGGTTGTACTTACGGGTCAGGACGCGACGAAAAATCTGAATTCACTCCTGACCAACGACTATACTGTCATGGAAATCGGACAGGCGCGCTACAGCCCGATGTGCAATAAGTCGGGCGGCACTGTGGATGATCTCATCGTCTATAAGATGGACGATAAGCGTTATTTTATCGTAGTAAACGCTTCGAATAAGGACAAGGATTATGAATGGATGAAACAGCATCTCTCGGGAGACGCCGCTCTTGAGGATATTTCCGATTCTATCGGTCAGCTGGCCCTGCAGGGACCGCTCTCCAAAAACGTCATGGAGAAGCTCGCGTCACAGGCCGACATTCCGGAGAAGTATTACACTTTTAAGAACGGCTGCATGATAGGCGGCATAGAGTGCCTCATCTCGGCGACAGGCTACACAGGCGAGGACGGGTATGAGGTATATTTTCCAGCCGAAAGCGCAGAGAAACTTTGGGATATAATAATGGAGGCCGGCGACGAATTTGGTATACTGCCCTGTGGGCTCGGCGCCAGGGACACATTACGGCTCGAGGCTTCGATGCCTCTCTACGGGCACGAGCTTTCAGACGATATAACCCCGCGCGAGGCAGGACTTGGTTACTTTGTTAAAATGGACAAAGCGGACTTTATCGGTAAAGAGGCGCTTCTTGCAAAGGGAATTCCGGAGAGAAAGCGTGTCGGGCTCCGTGTCACGGGGCGCGGCATAATCCGCGAGCATATGGCGATTTTTAACGGCGAAAAAGAAATAGGTTATTCCACCTCTGGAACGCATTGCCCGTATGTCGGCGCACCTCTGGCGATGGCCATGGTGGACTCTGCCTTTTCCGCAGTGGGCACTCAAGTTGAGGCGGACGTTCGGGGTAGAAGAGTTGCGGCCGAAGTGGTTAAGCTGCCGTTTTATAAAAAGGCCGCGAAATAGACCGGATATTCAAAGCGCTGAACCATGGCCGAGGAAGAACCGCATGGAAAAAATATGAGGAGGAAAATATAATGACGTTTCCCGAAGAACTCAAGTATTCAAAGTCCCATGAGTGGGTCAGATATCTGGACGAGACGACTGCCCTTGTCGGTATAACAGATTTCGCACAGGAGGCGCTGGGGAGTCTGGTCTTTGTAAATCTGCCGCAGGTCGGAGACGCGACGACTGCCGGAGAGGTGTTTGCGGACGTAGAATCGGTCAAGGCGGTTTCAGATATTTTCTGCCCCGTCACCGGGATAGTGGCCGAAGTCAACAAGACGCTCGAGGACAGTCCGGAGGACATGAACGATATGCCGTATGAGACGTGGATGGCAAAAATATCGGATATCACTGGTACGGAAGGCCTTCTAGATGCCGCTGCGTATGAAAAGTACACCGAGGAAGAGGCCTGAGGCCTGGGTGGGTTAGTGTAAAAAAGCAAACTATAAATTTTAAAAGGCGTGCCGCTCGTCGACAAGCGGCAGCCGCAGCACATACCGTTAACCTCCATTCGGCAGTGAGGTATAACGATCTATTAGTGCGCGGCATGAATGGAGGTTAATATGGGTTCTTATATCCCGGGGACTGTGGCGCAGCAGCAGTCTATGCTGCGGGAGATTGGTTTCGAGAACTTCGAGCAGCTTTACTCTGCCGTTCCGCGTGAGATGCTAATAAAGGGCGGCCTGGATATTGCACCCGGCCTCTCCGAGATGGAAGCCCGCCGTAAAATGGAGGATATTTCGGAGAAAAATGTCCGCTTCCGTCATATTTTCCGCGGCGCCGGCGCGTACGACCATTATATCCCGGCAATTGTAAAGAGCGTCACGTCCAAAGAGGAATTTGTGACCGCCTATACGCCCTATCAGGCGGAAATAAGCCAGGGAATTCTGCAGTCCATATTCGAGTACCAGAGCATGATCTGCGACCTCACCGGGATGGATGTCTCAAACGCTTCGGTTTATGATGGGGCGACAGCCGCCGCTGAGGCCGCGGCCATGTGCCGCGACCGGAAAAGAAATATCTGTCTGATATCCGCCTGTGCAAATCCGATGGTACGGAAAACAGTTGAGACTTACTGTTTCGGCAGCGGTATGCAGGTCGTGACGATACCGGAAAAGAACGGGCTGACAGATATCGAGGCACTGGAGGAAGCTCTTGCGGAAGATTCCGCCTGCATGTACATCCAGCAGCCGAATTATTTCGGCTGCATCGAGGACGCGGAGAGGATCTCCGACACCGTCCATGCAAAGGGCGCGAAATTTATAATGGGCGTTTATCCAATTTCCCTCGCCGTACTCAAAACACCGGCGGAGTGCGGCGCAGACATAGCTGTTGGAGACGGGCAACCTCTCGGTATACCACTCTCTTTCGGCGGGCCTTACCTCGGTTTTATGGCGGCGAAGGAAGATATGATGAGAAAGCTGCCGGGCCGCATAATCGGCGAGACGACGGACGCAAAGGGAGAGCGCGCGTTCGTACTCACGCTTCAGGCGAGAGAACAGCATATACGCCGCGAAAAGGCGGGTTCTAATATATGCTCAAATCAGGCGCACTGCGCGCTGACCGCCGCCGTATATATGGCGGCCATGGGACCGGACGGACTGCGGGAAGCGGCTGAGCAGAGTGCTTCCAAGGCGCATTATCTTGCCGGCTTACTACAGAACGCGGGACTTTCTCTCAAATACGGCGTCGAGTTTTATAATGAATTTGTGACAATATCAAATACCCCGGCCGTTGATATCCTCAAAGCGCTGGAAAAGCGCGGGTATCTCGGCGGGCTTTCCCTCGGCGGGAAGGAGATACTCTGGTGCACTACCGAGAAGAACACCAGGGAAGAGATGGACGAAGTCTCGGAGATCATCGGGGAGGTTCGCGCGGTATGAAGCTTATCTTTGAAAAAAGCGCCGAGGGACGGGGCCTTACGATACTCCCGCCGTGCGACGTACCGGAGGCCGTTATCCGCGCCCCCAAAAGGGAGACGGAGCTGCATCTTGCAAAGCTCTCCGAAAATGATATAAGCCGCCATTACACCCAGCTCGCCAAAAGAGCCCACGGCGTAAACGACGGTTTTTATCCGCTCGGCTCATGCACGATGAAATATAATCCGAAGATAGACGAGGAGATTGCGGCGCTCCCGGGCTTTACCGGCATACATCCCCTCCAGCCGGAAGAGACGGCACAGGGCGCTCTGGAGGTAATATATACTGCCGGGAAGAGCCTATGTGAAATAGCGGGAATGGACGCCATGACTTTTCAGCCGGCCGCGGGCGCGCACGGCGAGTTTACTGGTCTTCTTCTCATAAAGGCGTATCACACGGACAGGGGGGATACCGAGCGAAGAAAGATCATCGTCCCCGACTCAGCGCACGGCACGAATCCGGCCTCCGCCGCGATGGCGGGATATGACATTGTGAATATCCCTTCCGGTACGGACGGGTGCGTCGATCTGGAGAAGCTTCGCGCCGCGGCAGGACCGGATACGGCCGGCCTCATGCTCACAAACCCCAATACGGTTGGCCTGTTCGACAAAAACATACTCGATATAACGAAAATAGTTCACGACGCGGGCGGCCTCTGTTATTACGACGGGGCGAACTTAAACGCCGTTATGGGGGTCGTTCGCCCAGGGGATATGGGCTTTGACGTTATCCACCTGAATCTGCACAAGACTTTTGCGACACCGCACGGCGGCGGCGGCCCGGGCAGCGGCCCCGTCGGCTGTAAGGAATTTTTGGCAAAATTTCTACCGGGTGCAGGAGTCGTTTCAGAAGGCGGAAAATATACATTTAAGACGCCGGAAAAGAGTATAGGGGCCGTAAAGGCGTTTTACGGGAACTTTCTTGTTATAGTTAAGGCACTCACGTATATACTGACTCTGGGGCGCGAGGGGATTCCAACAGCATCTAAAAACGCGGTGTTGAACGCAAATTACATGATGAAAAAGCTGTCCGGCCGCTTTGAGATGGCCTATAATGAGACTTGCATGCACGAGTTCGTCATATCATTAGAGCGCGAGAAAAAGGAGCTCGGCGTCACGGCGATGGACGTCGCGAAGTCGCTTCTGGACTACGGTATCCATCCACCAACAATGTATTTTCCGCTAATAGTACACGAGGCTCTCATGATAGAGCCGACGGAGACGGAGTCCCGTGAGACTTTGGATGAGGCAGTGAATGTTCTGTGCGAGATAATGGACAGGGCAAAGGAAAATGCCGAGGCTCTGCACATGGCCCCCGTTACGACGCCAATAGGCCGTCCTGACGAAGTTGGCGCGGCGAGAAAACCGGTACTGAAGTATACCTTCTGATATACAATACCCCCGAAAGCAGCGCTTTCGGGGGTATTCCAAATTACAAGTTGTCTGTTGGATTGAAAACTATCTCACCGTGTTTCGCCTCGTAGTTTTCAATGAGGTCGCGGATGAGGACAAGTATCTGGCTGTTTACGCTTCTACCCTCATAATCTGAAACGACATGAAGCTTATTAAGTATAGTCTCATCTATACGGATGGATACGCTCTTTATTGCCATTGACGCCACCTCGTAAATATATTATGAGGTTATTATTATCATATAGACATTGATTTAGCTAATAATTAGACATATAATATATTCATAATATATCTGAGGAGTGATTAGCGTGCCAGATTATAAAAAAATGTATGCAATACTTTGTGGGGCAATTTCGGATGCGCTGGATACCATTCGACCTGAGGGAAATATTGGACCCGTTTCGATACTTTTGAAAGCAATTAATGAGACCGAGGATATTTATATCGAGGCTGAAGATTAGCCGATATAGCATGGCAGGCCGGGGCGGTATTTCCAATTTGGGAAATACCGCCCCGGCCGCATGATGTGATTATTTACAGATGATGTCCCTGTACATGTCGACAGTGTCTACCCTGCCGACAGCAGAGAAAGCCACCTTTTCAAAATCGAGGCAATACTGTGCGAGGGCTGCGATATTGTCTGCCGTGACAGCGTCATAAGCTTTTATGATCTCATCCGGATCGGGGACCTTACCCAGATATAACTCGCTTTTACCGAGGCGGTTCATACGCGCGCTTGTTGATTCAAGGCTCATAAGGACGTTGGCTTTGGCCTGCTCACGCGCGCGGTCAAGCTCGGATGCCGTGATCCCGTCGGACTTGAAGCGCTCCACCTCCTCGCGGATGACAGAGAGCGCTTCCCGCTCCGTATCTCGGCCGAGGGCTGTGTAGATGGCGAAGAGCCCGGTGTCAATATAAGACGAGCCGAACGAGTAGACCGAGTAGCACAGCCCGCGTTTTTCGCGCACGGACTGGAAAAGGCGTGAAGACATGCCGCCGCCTAAAATACCGGAGAGCAGCTGCATGGCATACCTCCGGTTGTCAGTGACAGAAAGCCCCGGGAAGCCGAGGCAAAGGTGGTTTTGTTCAATGGATTTTTTTTTGACGATGAAGGCGGGAGTATAGGCGGCGCTTTTGAGCCTATTTTCACCAAAAATGGGCATCGCCTCGAAGCGAGACGCTATGCAATCGATATCCTCGCTCCGGAAGCTGCCGGATACTGCCACTACGACGGACGAGGGGCAGTAATGCCGACGCATGTATTCCCGCAGTTCTTTGCTGCCAAGCTTAGAGAGAGTTGCTTTTTTACCCAGAATAGGCCGTGCTAGTGAAAAACCTTTATATGCCGCCGTAAAGAGCCGCTCAGTAACGAGGTCCTCGGGCGCGTCCTCATACATATCTATCTCCTCAAAGATAACGCCGCGCTCATTATTTATATCCGCCTCGTCGAAACGGGAGTTGAAGAACATGTCGGATAAAATGTCGGTAAGACGGTCGAGATGCGTATCGAGTACACGGCCGTAAAAACAAGTGCACTCTTTAGTTGTAAAAGCATTTATCTGTCCGCCGATTGAGTCCATGATTTCGGCTGTCTCAGCAGCGGTGCGTGTCTCCGTGCCCTTGAACACCATATGCTCGATAAAATGCGACGCGCCGTTTTCCGCGGCCGACTCAAAGCGCGAGCCTGTGCCGACCCATATGCCGACGGAGACGCTCCTGACATAGGGGATATTCTCGAAAAGTATGCGTACCCCGTTTTTAAGGGTTATTTTTTCGTACATAGCCATACCTCATAAATTGAAAGGCAGGGCGCTTTGCCCTGCCTTTTCTATTTCGCAAAGCGAAATTCAGTTTTAATACGAATCCGCGTGAACATAGTTTAAAAGCCACACATCGCGAAACTGAAACAATCAGTCCTTGAGACCCAGTTTTTCACGCTCTTTAATGGCGTCTTTTCGTGAGAGGTTGACTCTGCCGCGGTCGTCGATCTCGGTGACCTTCACCCATGTCATATCGCCCTCCTTGAGGACGTCTTCGACCTTCTCAACGCGGTGGTTTTCGAGCTTGGAGATGTGGACCATTCCATCTTTTCCTGGGGCGAGCTCAACGAACGCGCCGATCGGGATGATGCGGACAACCTTGCCATAATAGAGTTGGCCGACCTCGGGGACAAATACGATCGCATCGATGATCTTCTTCGCGGCGTGGCAAACTTCGATATCCGTTGCTGAGATAAATATGCTGCCGTCGTCCTCGATGTCTATCTTTGCGCCGGTGTCCGCGCAGATCTTCTGAATGACCTTGCCGCCGGAGCCGATAACCTCACGGATCTTGTCGGGATTTATCTTCATGGAGACCATCTTCGGGGCCGTCGGAGCAAGTTCCGCTCTGGGCTCCGCGATAACGGGGAGCATGATCTCGTCGAGTATCTGGATGCGAGCCTCGCGGGTGATCTCAAAAGCGTTTTTAATGATGTCATAGGTGAGGCCGTCGTTTTTAAGGTCCATCTGAATGGCGGTTATACCCTTCTTTGTGCCGCCAACCTTGAAGTCCATCTCGCCGTGGAAATCCTCGACGCCCTGGATGTCAATGAACGTCGTCCAGCTGCCGCCGTCTGAGATAAGGCCGCAGGAAATGCCGGCGACCGGGGCCTTTATCGGCACGCCCGCGTCCATAAGGGCGAGAGTGGAGCCGCAGATGCTGCCCTGAGAGGTTGAGCCATTGGAAGAGAGAACCTCGCTCACGACGCGGATGGCATAGGGAAATTCCTCAACTGTAGGGAGAACAGGCTCGAGGGCCTTTTCGGCCAGAGCGCCGTGGCCGAGCTCGCGGCGGGAGGTTGAGCGGTTGGGTCTGGCCTCGCCGACTGAGTAGGACGGGAAGTTGTAGTGGTGCATATAGCGCTTGGACTCTTCCTCGAAGATGGTGTCCAGCTTCTGGTTTGCGGAGAGCGTGGCGAGCGTACATACGGAAAGCACCTGCGTCTGGCCGCGTGTAAATAGACCGCTGCCATGAACTTTCGGTAAAACGCCTACTTCAGCGGAGAGGGGGCGTATTTCGTTCATCGCCCTTCCGTCGACACGCTTGCCCTCAAGGAGCCAGGCCTTGACGACCTTCTTCTGGATCTTATAGGTGATCTCAGCAAACTGAGCGGTTATCTCGGGGTAATCGTTGCCAAATTCCTCGAACATCTCGCTGGCCACCGCGTTGTATCTCTCCTCACGGACGTTCTTGTCGTCCGTATCCATGCAGTGTCTGACCTTGTCTAGGTACTCGTCGACGATTTTTTCGAAGAGCTCATCGTTGAAGGAGGCATGCTCGTACTCGAATTTGGATTTGCCTATATCGGCCACCATCCGATTGATGAGTTCAATGATTGGCTTTATGGCCTCATGCGCCGCGATTATGCCGTCTAACATGATTTTCTCGGGTATTTCCTTGCCGCCCGCTTCAATCATTACGATCTTCTGTTCGGTTGTGGCGATAGTACAGAACATATCAGAAATTTCGCGTTCCGCGCTTGTGGGATTTATGAAATATTTACCGTCGTGGTATCCGAGGCTTACACCGGCGATCGGGCCGTTAAAGGGGATGTCGGAGATGCAGACGGCAGCGGAAGCGCCGATCATCGCGGCAATCTCTGGTGAGCAGTCATAGTCGACCGACATGATGGTGCAGTCAATGACGACGTCGTTGCGCAGGTCATGCGGGAAGAGTGGGCGCATCGGGCGGTCGATCATACGGGAGGCGAGGATGCCGCGCTCGGAGGGTCTGCCCTCACGGCGAAGGTAACCACCGGGGATACGACCGACAGAGTAAAGTTTCTCTTCAAATTCGACGGAGAGTGGGAAATAATCTATCCCGTCCTTTGGCCTTGCCGAAGCGGTGGCGGTGACCAAAACGGTCGTCTCACCATAGGTGACGAGGACGGCGGCGTTCGCGAGCTCCGCGAGCTTACCAACCTCAAGGGTGAGGGGGCGGCCGGCGAGAGTCATGGAATATTTTTTGTAATTTGGGAATTCTCTGTGCCTGATAATCATGTTTTAACTCCTTCTCATCATTTGTTATTTAATATCAGGGAGCCCGAGTTCATTAGCACTTGAAAACATGTCCCTCTCACGGAGAGGCTCATTTTCAATTGCTAAAAGAACGACGGTGACTCCCTGAACCGGGGAACAAAGTTATTTTGCCGCTTAAAATCTACAAAATACACGCAGTGTGTAAGCTTCACTCTGCACGCAAGGCGAGGGGAACCATTTGCGGGCTCCTCTCGCCTTGCCATTTAATTACTTTCTGATGCCAAGCTTCGCTATACAGGCTCTGTAACGCTCGATGTCCTTCTTTGCAAGATAGTCGAGAAGATTACGGCGCTTGCCGACCATCTTCAAAAGGCCGAGGCGGCTGTGGTTGTCCTTCTTATGCACCTTGAGGTGCTCGGTAAGCTGGGTGATGCGCTCGGTGAGGATAGCTATCTGCACCTCTGGGGAGCCGGTGTCGGTCTCGTGGGTGCGATTGTCATTGATGACTACGGTTTTCTGGTCTTTTGTGATCATTTTCAACATCCTTTCTTTTCGGGCGGTGCGCCATGCGTTCGCCGTTTACAAAAACCCGTCGGCTGGGTATCGGGCGGAAAAGACACCGCGCGTCGCAGCGCGGCTTTGTCCCGAGACTAAGACCGGGGGCATAAGCTAAAATATACTATCACAGGTGGTTATTAATGTAAAGCGAAATATTTCTGTCTTCATCAAAATTGTTGCTGATATAATGTGGCTGGACAAGGAGGGCGAAGAGGTGGTAGAATCAACGATATAAAATTCAGGGAGGTTATCTCATGGCATCGTTTTTTGAAATGCTTATGGTCTTATGCTTTGGTATATCATGGCCGCTTTCAGTCATCAAGTCCTATAAGTCAAGGACGGCTAAGGGTAAAAGTCTGCTTTTTTTGATAATAATCTGGCTTGGGTACGTTTTCGGTATTTCGGGCAAATTTATAACCCACAATGTTAATTATGTCCTTATTTTTTATATATTAAATATTCTAATGGTATCCTGCGACCTTATCCTATATTTCAGAAACAGGAGCCTTGATAAGCAGAGAGACGTACAGTCCGCCTGAAATATATTGCTGAAAGCCGGCCGGAATATTCCAGACTATTGTCGAACGCCCCGCTTTCTGATAAAAAACGAGAGAAAATTTATTTTATAATCGATCACATAAACTGGGTGCGCACTTTATTTTTTCGCACGGCGAAAGAATAAAATGTTGTCGGTAATTTGATAGCTGAGGCGGAACAGAAATTCTGTTCCGCCTTTTTAATCAGGTAATTATTTTCCCAGATATATTATAAGGACCGCGATATCCGCCGGGGATACGCCAGATATACGTGACGCCTGCCCCAGATTCTCCGGCCTTATGGCGGAGAGCTTCTGCTGAGCCTCCAGACGGAGGCCACGTATCGTATTGTAGTCGATGTCAGACGGCAGAGTATGCGACTCGGTACGCCGGAACTCCTCTACTTCGCGGAGTTGTTTTTCGATATAGCCCTCATATTTGATCGATATCTCAACCTGCTCGCACACCGAATGGAAGAGCGCCGGGCGGCTTAGGTCGAACGGAGCAAGACAGTCGTAATCCAATTGTGGTCGTCTTATCAGGGAGGCAAGGCTAACGCCGGATGGCGGCATGGTCGTACCGCGCGCCGAGAGCATGGTATTAAGCGCCTCTGAGGGCGGGATGAAGGCCTTTTCCAGGCGCTTGATTTCTTCGTCCACCTGCGCGTATTTTTCCAGAACCTTGGCGTGCCTCTCGTCCGAGACTAGGCCGACGCGGCGTCCTATGTGGGAAAGGCGGATATCGGCATTATCCTGCCTATGCAAAAGGCGGTATTCGGAGCGGGAGGTCATCATGCGGTATGGCTCGTCTGTACCCTTTGTCACAAGGTCGTCTATGAGCGTTCCGATATATGATGTGGAGCGGTCGAGTATCATAGGCTTTTCACCCTTTATCTTGAGCGCGGCGTTCACTCCCGCGACGAGGCCCTGCGCCGCCGCTTCCTCGTAACCGGAGGAACCGTTGAACTGGCCTGCACCGTAAAGACCGGATATCTTCTTCGTTTCCAGCGTTGGCCGCAGCTCGGTCGGGTTTACGCAGTCGTACTCAATAGCATAAGCGCACCGCATCATCTCTGCGTGTTCAAGTCCGGCGATGGTCTGGAGCATTCTGATCTGAACCTCCTCCGGAAGAGAGGACGAAAGACCCTGCACATACAGTTCCTCTGTACCGAGGCCCATTGGCTCGATAAAGAGCTGGTGACGCTTTTTGTCGGCAAAGCGCACAAGCTTAGTCTCAATTGATGGGCAGTAGCGCGGGCCAACACCTTCAATTACACCGGAATAGAGCGGCGAGCGGTGCAGGTTCTCTCGGATAATGCGGTGCGTTTCTTCGTTTGTATAGGTGAGATAGCAGACCGCGCGGTTTTCCGGGGCTTTTTCGGTGGTAAAAGAGAACGGTTGGGGATCATCGTCCCCCTCCTGCAGCTCCATTTTTGAAAAATCCACGGTCCTGCGATTTATCCTCGGCGGTGTTCCGGTCTTGAAGCGGCGCATGTCCAGACCCAGGTCTTTTAAGACGGCGCCTAGCGCTGCGGCGGCAAACATCCCGTCCGGACCGCCCTCGCGCGTCACATCGCCGACGATTGTGCGCCCTTTTAAATAAGTTCCGGAACAAATGATTGCGGCATGACACGCGTATATTGCGCCTGTGTGGGTCTTGACTGCCCTGACTCTGCCGTCCGAAACTATTATATCAACTATCTCCGCCTGTTTTACGCGGAGGTTTTCGCACAATTCGAGAGTGTGCTTCATGACCTTCTGGTATTCACGCCTGTCCGCCTGAGCGCGGAGGGAATATACGGCGGGCCCTTTGCCGCGGTTTAAGAGCCTGTATTGTATGCACGCATGGTCCGCTGCCTTTCCCATCTCGCCGCCCAGGGCGTCCAGCTCGCGCACGAGGTGGCCCTTGCCTGTGCCCCCTATGGAAGGATTGCATGGCATATTTCCGACGGCATCCAGATTTATTGTAAAACATACCGTATCGAGACCAAGACGGGCGGCGGCGAGCGCAGCCTCAATCCCCGCATGTCCCGCGCCGATGACGGCAACGTCACAGCGCCCGGCGTTATAGTCCATTGAGAAGAGTCCTTTCCTTTTTAATTGGACAAATTTTATTACAAACCACGCCAAAATGCAAGCGGAACCGGCATTTTTGGAGCTGTACGGTTGACAATGAATGTGTTTAGTATATAATAAATTGTTATCAAAATTGGCAGGACTGTACTGTCTGCCGTAATGTTGGAGGCTGCCATGCTTAAAAATACCGAAAAAACAATGGAGAAGATAGTCGCGCTCTGCAAGAACAGAGGATTTATATATTCGGGAAGCGAGATATACGGGGGACTTGCCAATACATGGGACTACGGTCCGCTCGGTGTCGAGCTGAAAAACAATGTCAAAAGGGCGTGGTGGAAAAAATTTGTACAGGAGAACCCATATAATGTCGGGCTCGACTCCGCCATCCTTATGAATCCGCAGGTCTGGGTGGCCTCCGGCCATGTAGCCACCTTCAACGACCCGCTGATCGACTGCAAGGCCTGTAAGATGCGCCACCGTGCCGACAAACTCGTCGAAGAGTGGAACAGGGAACAAAACGTCACCGACGTGAATGTGGAAAAAATGTCCGGCGAGGAGCTTGTCTCCTATATCCGCGAACGGAAAATTACCTGTCCAGGCTGCGGAAAGTCGGATTTCACCGATATTCGCAAGTTTAATCTCATGTTCAAGACGCATCAAGGCGTCACAGAGGATACGGCGGCCGAGGTCTATCTTCGTCCGGAGACGGCGCAGGGTATCTTTGTAAACTTCAAGAACATTCAGAGAACGACCCGCCGTAAGCTGCCATTTGGTGTCTGCCAGGTGGGTAAGAGCTTCCGTAACGAGATCACCCCGGGTAACTTCACCTTCCGTACGCGCGAGTTCGAGCAGATGGAGCTCGAGTTTTTCTGTAAGCCGGACACAGACCTCGAGTGGTTTTCCTACTGGAGAAACTATTGCCATGAGTGGCTTAAATCCCTCGGCATGAAGGATGAGGACATCCGCCTGCGCGACCATGAGAAGGAAGAACTGTCCTTCTACTCTAAGGCGACGACAGATTTTGAATTTATGTTCCCGTTTGGCTGGGGAGAGCTCTGGGGTGTCGCCGACCGCACGGATTACGACCTTACCCAGCACCAGAAGACCTCAGGACAGGACCTAAGCTATTTCGACCAGGAGACAAACGAGCACTTTGTGCCATATGTCGTAGAGCCTTCCCTCGGTGCCGACAGGGTTACTCTCGCATTCCTCGTCGAGGCATATGACGAGGAGGTTGTGGACGCGGAGAAGAACGACACGCGAGTTGTCCTGCACCTGCATCCGGCGCTCGCGCCGATTAAGTGCGCGGTGCTGCCGCTCTCCAAGAAGCTCTCCGATGAGGCACTCACAGTCTGCCGCGGGCTCCAGAAGCATTTTATGGTCGAATTTGACGATGCGGGTTCCATAGGCAAGAGATACCGCCGCCAGGATGAGGTCGGCACCCCGCTGTGTGTGACCTATGATTTTGATTCCCGGGAGGATGGCTGCTGTACCGTCCGGGATCGGGATACTATGAAACAGGAAAGAGTGAAGATAGAGGACCTTGCCTCCTACCTCTCCGCGCGCATTGAATTTTAAGTCATGAAAATACTTTTTAATACTATATTCTGGACACCGGAGCGCGCTTGCGGTGAGAACGCGCGAATAACAAAAGCGCTGCACTTCGTTTATATCTTTGTCATGCTTGTCCTGATGGGCGTGTGCATCGGCGTAGTATCGCTGGTTTTGGCATCGTCATTTCTGGGGAGAAATGACAGCGGGATGTTCTTTTCGTATTTTGGGGCGCACCTGGTGCTCGTCCTAAACCTCATCCCACCGGTTCTTCTGGTCCTTTTGATATATTTTGTGTCCGGAAGGGCGTGGATAAGCTTTACGTTTTCGGCACTGATGGTTTTTACGCTGTCGCTCATAAATTTCTACAAGATTGGGCTTCGGGACGACCCGTTCCTCGCAACCGATTTAACGCTTATCAATGAGGCGAACAGCATTATAACCCGCTATAGGCTGGATATCTCCGGAAGAGTTATACTGACGGTAGTCTGCTTTGCGTTCGGCGTCTTATTCGCTGCATTTTTCATGCGCGGCTCGCTCAGGAACGTGCTCGTGCGGTGCGTGGGAACAGCAGCCGTTATCGTCGCTGCCATAGTTCTTTATACCGGAGTGTATACCAGCGATGCGGTTTATAACAAGGCAGCGAACAACGAGAATATTAACATATGGTCTGAACTTCAGGTCTATGTCTCAAAAGGATTTTTGTATCCATTCATACACAGCATAAAGGAGGCGTATGTCTCCCCTCCGGATGGCTATAACTCAAACGAGGCGGCGGCTTGGCTCGCTGAGTATGGAAACGACGACATACCGGGCGAGAAAAAGATCAGCGTCATTTCAATAATGCTCGAATCCTACACAGACCTCTCAAAGTTTGACTCCGTCGATTTTGCTGCGGACGTGTACGGCCCATTGCACGGGATAGAGGCTGAGTCGTTGTCGGGAGAGCTTGTGGACAACATCTTCGCGGGCGGCACGATTGATACCGAGCGCGAGTTTTTGACTGGATATACCATGAGTGACAACTATCGGACCGACGTATACTCCTATGTCCGCTATCTGCGGGAACAGGGTTACTACACCGAGGGCGTCCACGCTGGGGACAGTTGGTTTTATAACCGGCAGAACATCAATAAATACATTGGCTTTGACAATTATTATTTTCTTGATGACTATGAAGATGGCAATCGTTCTGACGAATTTTTCTTAGGAGCTGTGCGCGACCTGTATGACACCAGGGATAAAGACGTGCCTTATTTCAGCTATAGCCTCTCTTATCAGAACCACGGGGCTTATGATGCGGAGACCACTGTGCCGACCCAGTATGTGAATAGATCCGTCTATACAGATGGGACGTACAATATCTTAAACAATTATCTCTCAGGCATATGTGACACTACGCAGAGAATAGCGGACTTTGTAGACAGCTTCCGTGACGATGGGAATCCCGTTGTTATAATAATCTTCGGCGACCACATGCCCTGGCTCGGAAACGGCAACAGCGTATACCAGGAACTTGGCATAAACCTGGATATCGGCACCGAGGAAGGCTTCTACAACTATTATTCAACGCCGTATCTCATATGGGCAAATCCGGCGGCCAAGGAGATTTTGGGCAACGATTTCGTCGGCGATGGAGGGACCTTCTCCCCTTGCTTTCTTATGAACGAGCTCTTTGATCTCTGCTCATGGAAGGGGAACGATTATATGAAGGCGGCAAACGAGCTCCGCGCGTCTATCGATGTGATCAACAACGCGTCGATGCTCTTCCGCGAGGACGGCGTATTGACGCCTACACTTTCCGATGAGGCAGAAACGCGTTATGAGCGTTTTTTGAAGATTGAGTACTATATGAAAAACGAGCACAGTGTTGAAGGCGGGTAAAGTTTGAAACTTGTTTCAAACTTTACGGATTTAATGGGCACAGCGAAAGGAATGGTCATAAAATTGACGGGAGAGAACACTGGCCGGGATTTTATAAAAAAAATAAAGCCTTTCGGGGCAGCAATGTTCCTCATCACATTTATTATCGTGACAATTTTCCTGTTTACAGCGGGGCGAAACCCGATACCGGGTTATGAGAGCCCGCAGAATGCGCAGTACTACATGCAGAGTGATAAGACGATGGAAGAGCTCAAGTCCGAGTTGGAAAAAAACGTCTTTCCTAACATTAGAGGCATCGTTTCCTGTGAGACAGACGGTGCAAAGCTCGTCGTTGAAATTGAGGAAAAGAGTTATGCGGTGACGCGTTCCGCAATACTGCACTATTTTGACGAGAGCCTTTTTGTCTTTGTGTCCGTATGATGTTCTAAGCTTTTTGCTCCGGCTGTCTTTTGACGGCCGGAGCATGATTATAAGGAGGTATCGATATGTCCGATACTATAGCTGCCATTGCCACTGGCGGCGGCGTCTCCGCTATAGGTATCATAAGACTTTCCGGCGACGATGCAATAAAAATTGCGGACTGCGTATTCTGCATGAAAAACGGAAAGCGTCTTGCAGACAGTGAGAGCCACAGGCTGTATTACGGGCAGCTTTTAGATGCGGGCGGAGACGTACTCGATCTTTGCCTCTGCACCGTGAGCCGCGCGCCGGGAAGTTACACGGGCGAGGACACGGCGGAACTCCAATGTCATGGCTCTCCAGTCGTTCTTGCGGAGGCGATGGAAGCGCTTTTTGCCGCCGGAGCGCGGCAGGCAAAGGCGGGTGAGTTCACAAAACGCGCATTTTTGAATGGCCGTATGGACCTCACTCAGGCGGAGGCGGTATCGGATCTCATAGAAGCCGAGACTGCGCCCGTGGCAAAGAATGCGGCCGGACAGCTCTCGGGTGCGATAAGCCTTAAACTTGACCGCGTCTATAATATGCTTGTAAACATGATGTCGCACTTTCATGCGGTGATCGACTATCCGGATGAGGACATCGACGATTTTGCGGCGGAAAAATATATCGCTTTGCTGGAGGATTCAGAAAAAACGCTGAAAAATCTTTTGTCCACCGTTGAACGGGGTAAGATAATGAAGGATGGCATCAAAAGCGCCATAATCGGCCGCCCAAACACAGGAAAATCCTCGCTTCTGAACGCTCTTTTGGGTTATGACCGAGCCATCGTCACCAACATAGCGGGGACGACGCGCGATATTATAGAGGAAAAGGTGAAGCTCGGAGACGTTCTGCTTCGCCTGTCCGATACTGCGGGTATACGGGAGTCGGGTGATGTGTTAGAGAGGCTTGGAATTGAGCGGGCGAGGGCGGCGGCGGGAGAAGCGCAGCTGGTCTTTGCGGTTTTTGACGGAGCGGAGGAACTTGTGCCGGAGGATATCGAAATAATAGATACGGCAATAAAGGCACCGAGAGCCATTGCGATAATCAATAAATCCGATCTGGGACTTGAGGCCGATATGACGACGGTGCGCCGAAGCGGACTGCCGGTATATGAGATATCCGCCTCTCTCGGCACAGGGATAGATGAACTTTCCGCGGCGGTGGCGAAGATGTTTTTACCGGAGCAAAAGCTTTCTGCCGGGGATATTCTGACAAGTGCCCGCCAGGCGGCGGCGGCGGAAGAGGCCCTCTCCGCCGTGAGCTCTGCTAAAACGGCGATTGTGACGGGTGTCACACCGGACGCGGCCCTAACCGAGATCGAGGCGGCGCTCTCGGCCATCGGTTCCCTTACCGGAAAGGTCGTGCGTGAGGATGTGACAGCGCGTATATTTGAGCGTTTTTGTGTCGGTAAATAACGTTCCGCAGGTCGGGAAGACTATCACCATACTCCTTGCAAAAGACCGGTATGGAAAAAACATTTATCGGGGGTGTACTATGGTGAAAAAAGTAAATAATTCGCAAAAAATAGCGCACATGTATATACAGGATGATAAATAATGAAAACTGCAACAAAACCAGTCAAAAGCGGCTTGCATTTTGACTTTTGTTTGTTTATAATATAAAACAGGTAAATTTGGTGAATATATACTGCGAATATTTTTTGGGAGGAAAGTCAATGAGTACGAAGTTTTTATACCTCTTTTCAGAGGGCAGCGGTAAAATGAGGAACCTTTTGGGCGGCAAAGGTGCAAACCTTGCCGAGATGACGAATCTGGGTATGCCCGTTCCCCAGGGCTTCACGATAACGACCGAAGCTTGCACACAGTATTATAAGGACGGCGAGAAGATCAACGATTCCATTCAGGCCGATATCATGGACTACGTTACAAAGCTTGAGGCCATGACCGGGAAGAAGTTCGGCGATCTTACCAATCCTCTGCTTGTCTCGGTCAGAAGCGGTGCGAGAGCTTCTATGCCGGGAATGATGGATACAATCCTTAACCTCGGCCTTAACGACGAAGTCGTCGTCGCCTTTGCAGAGAAGACGCAGAACCCGCGCTTTGCCTATGACAGCTATCGCAGGTTCATTCAGATGTATTCCGATGTTGTTATGGAGGTTGGCAAGAAATTCTTTGAGCAGCTCATCGATGAAATGAAGGAAAAACGCGGCGTGAAGCTGGACACCGAGCTCACCGCTGAAGATCTCAAGGAGCTCGCCGAGCAGTTTAAGGCCGAGTACAAGTCCAAGATCGGCAAACCCTTCCCACAGGATCCGAAAGAGCAGCTCATGGGCGCCATCAAAGCGGTCTTCCGCAGCTGGGATAACCCCCGCGCCATCTACTATCGCCGCTTGAACGATATTCCTGGCGACTGGGGCACCGCAGTAAATGTTCAGATGATGGTATTTGGAAACACCGGCGATACCTCCGGCACCGGCGTCGCATTCACACGTAACCCCGCCACCGGCGAGAAGAAGCTCTTCGGCGAATTCCTGATGAACGCACAGGGCGAAGACGTTGTCGCCGGTGTCCGTACGCCGCAGACAATCGACCAACTGGCTGAGGTCATGCCGGAAGCTTACGCGCAGTTCGTCAAGATCTGCGACACCCTCGAAAAACATTATCGCGACATGCAGGACATGGAGTTCACCATTGAGGACAAAAAGCTCTTCATGCTGCAGACCAGAAACGGTAAACGTACCGCCGCCGCCGCTCTGAAGATTGCCTGTGACCTCGTTGATGAGGGGATGATAAGTGAGCGGGAAGCTGTCGCTATGCTAGATCCCAAGAGCCTTGATGCTCTTCTCCACCCACAGTTTGACGTGAAAGCCCTGAAGGCGGCAAAACCAATCGGAACCGGCCTCGCCGCATCCCCAGGCGCTGCCTGCGGCAGAGCTGTTTTCACCGCCGAGGACGCAACCGAGTGGGCAAAGCGCGGCGAGAAGGTCGTACTTGTTAGACTTGAAACCTCCCCTGAGGACATCGAGGGTATGCATTATTCCCAGGGTATTCTGACCGTACGCGGCGGCATGACCAGCCACGCGGCCGTCGTAGCCCGTGGAATGGGCACCTGCTGCGTATCCGGCTGCGGCGCCATAAAGATGGATGAGGCTAACAAGAAGTTTGAACTCTCCGGCAGCACCTATAAAGAGGGTGACTGGATATCTATAGACGGCACCACCGGCAACATATACGGTGAAGCCATTCCGACCGTTGAAGCAATCATCGGCGGCGAATTCGGCCGTCTCATGGCATGGGCGGATAAGCTCCGTACTCTGAAGGTCCGCACAAACGCCGATACACCGCACGATGCGGCGCAGGCTTACAATTTCGGGGCGGAGGGCATCGGCCTCTGCCGTACGGAGCATATGTTCTTTGAAGCAGACCGCATTGCCGCTATCCGCGAGATGATTGTTTCAGAGACTGTCGAGCAGCGCGAGAAGGCGCTCGCCAAGCTTGAGCCGATGCAGCAGGGCGATTTTGAAGGCATATATGAGGCTATGCACGGGCTGCCTGTCACCATCCGCTTCCTCGATCCCCCGCTCCATGAGTTCCTTCCCACCGAGGAGGAGGATATCAAGGCGCTGGCTGCCGAGATGAAGCTTGAGGTAGCACACCTAAAGAATATTATCACGTCTCTCCACGAGTTTAACCCGATGATGGGCCACCGCGGCTGCCGTCTTGCCGTAACTTATCCTGAGATTGCAGCAATGCAGACCCGCGCCGTTATAAAGGCCGCAGTCGCAGTTCAGGCTAAGCACCCCGACTGGGATATGGTTCCCGAGATCATGATCCCGCTTGTAGGTGAGGTCAAAGAGCTCGCTTATGTCAAAAACATCGTTGTAAAAACCGCCGATGAAGTCATTGCAGCCGCCGGCAGCAAGATGCACTACAAGGTCGGCACGATGATAGAGATTCCGAGAGCCGCCGTCACCGCCGACGAAATCGCCACCGAGGCTGAGTTCTTCTCCTTCGGCACGAACGACCTCACCCAGATGACCTTCGGTTTCTCCCGCGACGACGCAGGCAAGTTCCTCGGAGCGTATTACGAGAAGAAAATTTACGAATCGGATCCGTTTGCCCGCCTCGACCAGAACGGCGTCGGCAAGCTGGTCAAGATGGCCTGCGAGCTCGGCCGCCAGACCAGACCCGACATAAAGCTCGGCATCTGCGGCGAACACGGCGGAGACCCCTCCACAATCGAGTTCTGCCATAACGTCGGCCTCACCTATGTCTCCTGCTCACCCTTCCGCGTGCCGATCGCACGCCTGGCAGCGGCACAGGCCGCTATAAAACATCCAAGACCAACCACGAGCAAATAATTGGACGTGTGAACTAATTAAATAGACTAAGATTATTAGGATGCCAATGTTGAATTTTACATGAAATTTCAACATTGGCATCCTGTTTTGCTTGTTATATTATACCAACTCAGGTATAATACCATTAAAGATTTCAAAATGTTTTCAAGGTGGTTTTCATGAAAAAGTATAAATATATTGCTAGAATGTTTATACTAGCTGCATTACTACCTGTAATAACTATAACGGCATACGCAGATTCTTCTTGGCATTGGATATCTGATACAAGGCCATATGATATACTACCTTTTGTTGTTATTGGAACATTACTGATAGAGACAATTGCAGTAAATTACATTCCGAAAATACATAAATTATTTAAGGTGTTTTGCATTGTTACTCTTGGAAATATACTATCATACTTGGCTCCGTACATTATTCAGAGGTCAAGTACCTATTTGTATGGTACATATTATGATTTTGTTGAACATTATCCCTTGTATAACGTTGGACTTTTTTATTTGATTTTGACTGTTGCGGTTGAACTGCCTTTTTGTTATTTCTTACTTAAAAGAGATACAGCAAATAGAAAAATACTGCTGGTTACTATATTCGTTGCAAATGTTGTGACAACCGCATTGGTAGCAATTGTTGAAAGATTTATTTGTGTTGGACGATGGTAAAAATTGACTATTATATAATAAACATACCACGAAGGTGATATCGTTATGTTATTAGCAGCGGCACAGGCCGCGATTAAAGGTTCAACCCAATCGAAGTAACATGGGCATTAGCTGAATATAGGAAAAGCCTTATGTACCAATGGTTTGAGGGCCTATATACAAAATAAAAAAGGGTGTTATCTCTTGGGTTGTTGAGAGATAACACCCTTTTTTGTATAGTAATTTGTGTTTGACAGCAGATTTTAAGGCCGAAATAAGCTATTACGGCACTATCCGCTATTTCTATCAGGCACACTTTGTGATAAAATAATAATGGATTGAACTATGGGAGAGTAATTAATGTACACAAGAGGGTGCTTATGAAAAAAGTGTTAAAAGTTACATTGCTGTGTGCCGTGGTTTTCTTATTCCTGTCGGCATGTCAGGAGAGCGATATAAACATTCCGGCAACAGATAGAGTGGAAACTTCATCGAAGCCTGATACTCATTCGGATTCTTTTACAGAAAAAGCACTTACCAAAGAACAGGTTATGATGATTTTTACGAATGAGAAGGGAAACAGCAACTGCGTAATAACGGACTGTGCCGTCGCAGAGGACATGGCATACGGTTTAACTGGAGTTGTCCAATATACAGACGAAAATGGGAATGCTTGCTATCTGGCATTTGTGAAAGATACATGGAGTTACCCGCTTGGTCTGGACGCAGAAAATCAACTAGTTATCGCCGATGACAGCATTTTAACCTATCAAGGAAATGGCATCGTAACATTGTCGCTTAAGAATCCGGAAAACGATGTTATCTATGACTATACGGTTGAATATTCCTGCAATGATACTGATACAAATTTCAGAGTGTCATCTTCAGAACGAAAATAATAGTGTTCCATAATGTGCAAAACCGGCAATTGGTCTATTTTGATTGCAGCCACACAGGCCGCTATAAAGGACCCGAAAAAGTAAGCATATTTTTTTATGGTTTGATTTACAGGTTATAACATCTGAATTAAAAAACAGGGTATTGTCATACAATACCCTGTTTTTAATTATTTTTGTAAGTCTGACATAGCAGCACATCACGGTTCAAACCGGCGCGAGTACCGGATCAGATTTGCTTTGATTTCATCGGCTTTTTGCGCTTCGGCAAGTTTTGGCTGGCAGTCTTTTATAACGACCGGAAGCGCATTAACGGCGGCGATCCCTTTTTTACCGACGGTGAACTGCAAAATTACGGCTTCATCCGTTCCCTCGGGGATCTGCTTGTCAAATACGAAATTGCCGATACTGTAATAAATAGGGACATCTTTATAAGTTTCTATGCCCTGCAAGACGTGCGGATGTGATCCGACGACGGCCGAAGCACCGGAATCGACGGCTGCATGAGCGATTTCTATCTGTAAATCGCTCACGTCGTGGCGATATTCGGTACCCCAATGGAAGTACACCATTAAAAAGTCGCACTCCGCCGCCGCATTTGTAACTTCGCTTCGCAGATCATCAAGAAATCCCGCGCGGGCGTACGCGATCGTCGCACTGCTGTCGTCATACATAAATCCCTCGGGCGGAAGTGAGCTGTAAGATAAAATGCCGATGCGAACGCCGTTCCTTTCGATAAAGCATGGCCGGATATCGTCTCCGCTCTGTCCCGCTCCGGCATAGAGAAGCCCGGCGCTGTCGAGAGCCTTCATCGTGTCGGCGAGACCTTCGCTCAGATAATCCATCGTGTGATTGTTCGCGAGCATCAATGCGTCCACCCCTGCCGCTTTTAGGGTATCGGCGCTTAATGGATCGGCTTTGAACACAAATCGCTTCGCTTTCATGGCGCCGCCGTCCACCATCGTCAGCGGGCATTCGAGATTGGCGACGGTTATATCGTCCTGATTAAAGAGCCGCGCAACACCCTCATAAGGATAAGCCGGGCCGTTTTGCCGGATCGCATTGGCAACTCCCCTGTCGAGCAGGATGTCTCCCGCAACCGATATCACGACCTCCTGCCTGAAAAAGCGTATCATACCCCGATTCAGTGCAAATACAGCAGCGATAACCGCAACAGCGGCAACGATCACTGCCGCCGCTAAACGTTTTCTGGCTGCTAGCATCCTGTTGTATACGGCTCGATGGGAGCCGGAACTTCCGCGGCTTCGCCAGCCATAAAGTTTTCAGTAAACGGCGGACGCATGGGAGCATCCGTCCCCACTATCGTCTGCCATTTTTCATCTGTCAGCCGTTCCTGTGATACGAACTCAAAATAGTCAAACATCGCTCCGCGCGTGAGGTAAAGCTCCCCTCCCATCGGGACAACGACATAGATCTCGGCCGCCGTTCCAACCGCTTCCTCGAGATATCCGCCGGGTATTGCCGTGTGGACGTCGGCGACGATAGCCATGTTGCGATCGGTTTCAGATTGGATTTGGTACCACTTATATCCGTTTTCGACGCAGCTTGACGTAAGGCTCTCGAGGAGGCCGCCGTAGGTGAGCAGACTGTCATATTCCTCGGCCGTTAAATCTTCTCCGCTAAGTTCCTTTATTGCAATCGCGCAGAAAGGCCAGCATATTTTCAAAGCTTTCACACGCATATTCAATGTTTTCCGGGAGAATACCGCGCGCGGAGAGGTTTTCACGTGAATATGATGTCAGCCACAACAGGCGGTTATACAGCTCGGCATTCGGCTCGACATAGGCGCGAACAACCGGCGGTTCGTCAAAGCCGCCGCATTCCGCCACCGAACCTTTTGCATACAGGATTGTATCGTGGCGCATTTCCGCCCAGCTTCCGAGCGCTGTGGCAAGAGATTTATCCTGCCACGCCGTATTACGCATAAACATGGGGTATCCTTCGCCGTATTCGCCGGTCAGCGAATTCTGTGTCCACAGCCATGCAAAATACATGTTCGACTGCCATGTGGAATCGGGCAGGGTCGTGAATTTCTCTTTCATGCGTTCAAAGTTTTCGGTGTATTGCGGCCAGGTCTCAGCCGGTTTGTATATCTCGGCGATGATGTCGGCAGCCCTTTTAGAACCGAGGGACGCGAACACGTCTAGTCCCGTCGGGAACGGCCGCGCGACCGATTCGCAAAGCTCCTGGAGGATCTCGGAATCGGGGATGTAGCGCTGGCCCATAAAACGAAGCTGCAGTCCGGAAGGGACGTTTTCACCCGCCGATTCAGCGAGATCATTCTTGGCATTGATCTGCGGGTGGGGCAGCGCCTCGGCTTCCTTATAGAATAAATCGAGCTTTACCGGGTCGGCAATCCCGTTGAGATCGGGATTGCCGCCGTAAACCGTTTCAATGATTACGGCAATCTGATAGGGGGTTAGATCATCGGCCGAGCCTACGAAAAACGCTGTCGTGCTGTAGATGGTCTCCCATAGCTTATCACCGTCCGACTCGGGCAGACGGCACAGGGCCGTCGCGGTTATGATCGCACGCATCGCCGACGGCGTATCCCGCGTTTCCTCGTCGCTCTCGTAAAGCGGGAACGGAACTGTGCCGTACCACATCATACCCTTGAAATACTTTTCAAGTTCCTCGCTTCGCGTATAGTGTCCGCGCGGGGTGAACAGCGAGTAATCGAGCTCATATCCGAAAAGCGGGGATTCATGCCTTCCGTCTGCGGCGTTTAACAGGGCCGTTTCACTTTCGACGAGGCCTTTGACCGCCTCGGGAAAACCGGAGGGAAGCGCTTCGCCGAAGGCGAGCTGCGCAACACCGAAATAACCGAGCACTTTAAGCGCCTCGGCCTTGACTTCGGAGTCGGTTATCGCATCGTACTCCTTCTGAAGCTGGGCGAGCATGTTGTTGTTGAGCGTCAGGGCGTCCTGCAGCAGCGTCGCCCCTTCGGTGCTTCTGAGCGCGTAGTCATAAAAAATGTGGTAAACCTGCAATACCGAGTCGGTCGTCACAAAATTCGGGATTTTCTTATAGGTGTTGTCCTCATAAATGTAAAAAAGCTGCTCTTGTCCGCTCGGTGCGACGACGAAACCGTTGCCTGCAAGTTTTTCCTTTTGCTCCGCTGTCAGATTCGGGAACTGGTTAAGATTTACGACGTTCGAGAGATCCGGATTAATCGAATAATCGGTGACAACCGGCGTAACGTCGACCGGGACGTATGCCTCGCCCACCCTGCCGAATCCCGGCTCAAAGCTTATGTTTATAACACCGGGAATTTCCGTATCGGTCTTAACGGGCTCGGACGTCTGCGCAGGCTTGTCGGTAACATTGCTTACTGGCTGACCAGAGGCCGATTCGTCTGCAGTCTGGTTGTCGCCGTTGCACCCGGCGGCGCAGCCAATCAGCAGTGCCGCAGTCAGAGCTAAAGACAAAACCCGGCGTTTTGTTTGTTTCATATTAACCCCTCCAATTCAGTATCGATGCTATAGACCAGCTTGTCATCGGTTAAACGAAATATAATCCCGGTATGTTCTTTGCCATTGGAAAATTCAACGCTGATTTCTCCGGTTCCCGCTGTCTGCCCCACGGAATCTGAATCAAAGCACAGTTTTCCATCGAATTTCTCCGATTGGGTGAGCATTTCAAACCCGAAACCCTTCCAGTTATATACGGCAAGCACGCGTTCGCCGTTTTCAAGCTGCTCAATGGATATGACCTCGTCGACAGTGTCGGCGTCAATATCATACAGGATATAGTCGTCGAAAGGGCGCGAAAGCCTTGAACCGAGCCAGACAGGTATAAGATTGCCCTCGACGAGGTCAAAGAAAAACGGGCGCTTGGCCATTATGGGATAAAATTTCGTGGTTTTATAGACGCAGACCGCGACCTCGTTTACGCCGTCGCCGTTGACATCTCCAAGCTGGACCTTTATCGGCTTTATTTCGGAGAGATCAATGCGGTACCGTATCTTTTCGGAGGGGATGTACCCGAGCCGTTCTATGTCGGTTTGCGCCGAGGCATCGCACACGAGAAGAAGCCCGCCGTGCCGTTCTCCGGTGTCGATTTCGCCGTCACCCGATATCGCGAGCAGTTCGGATGTGCCGTCGTTGGTCGCGTCGCCGACACAGGATGAAACGATGTTACGAAGAGGAACAGAACCTTCAGGCGGAAACATGCGGGGCAACAGGTATGCCGAAATCAGCACTAATACCATTATAATGGCAAAACCAATACATTTTTTTTGCCAGGTTTTCATTCAGGCAGGCATTCCTTTCGCAAACTCCACAATAAAACGCGGGGCGATTCATTGTTTCCTCCGCTTTTCTACGCCATATTCTAATAATTATATCATACAGCATGCTGATTATGATATATGGCCATGTATACGCCCCGCGCCACTGTCTGAGATTTATAGCACGCACGGGCTTAGTCGGCTCATGCGCGAGATAATAATTCCTTTGCTGTTATTATATTGCGTTATGTATGAATTTACCAGACTTTTGACTCGATCCAGCAGTTCGCTCAGTAATGTGATGTTGATGATTCCTGACGGCCGTGATAAGATGAACTGGCAATAAATATGAAAATATAAGGAATAATAAAATGAGTAAAATAAAAAAGATGAAAACCAGGCCGTTCAATAAAGCGGTTAAAATGGAGCTGCGCGAGCACAAGAGCGCATTCCTGGTGTATTCTGTTTTGCGAATATTGACAATTCTGACATTAGTTCGGCAGTTCTTTCTGGGGAATTATGAAGGCTTCTTTTTATGTATTTTGACGCTTATATTATTGGTACTGCCGAGCGTTATACAAGTGCAGTTCAGAATAGAGCTTCCGACCACGTTGGAGATCGTCATACTGCTCTTTATATTTGCGGCTGAAATTCTTGGCGAAATCAACTCGTTTTTTATCATAATTCCATTTTGGGATACGATATTACATACGCTGAATGGATTTCTGGCGGCGGCTATCGGATTCTCGCTTGTTGTTCTGCTCAATGACAATGAACAGTTTACTTTTAATCTTTCACCTTTATTTATTGCCATTGTGGCATTTTGCTTTTCCATGACAATAGGGGTTTTATGGGAATTTTTTGAATGCGCTATGGATACTTTTTTTCATTATGATATGCAAAAAGATACGGTGATACATACCATATCCAGCGTTATGCTGGATTCGGCGGGCGGAAACGCAGTTATTCAGATTAAAGATGTTACAGATGTTGCCGTGAACGGCAAATCGCTGGGAGTTGGAGGATATTTGGATATCGGACTTCTGGATACAATGAAAGATTTGTTTGTTAATTTTATTGGTGCCGTTATATTTTCCGTCATAGGTTTTATCTACTATAAGAACAAAGGAATAGGCAAGCTTGCAAAACGGTTTATTCCGCGGAAAAAGGATGCGGATAAAGATTATTTAAAAGTTCAGTAATTTGGATTATAATCTATATAACTTTTTTGTTATTAGGAATCATATAATTCCGCTTTATGGAGTGAGGTGTTCAATATGAAAATCGCCGTCGTTACGGGCGCATCTTCCGGCATGGGCAGAGAATTCGTAAGACAGATAGACGAAAAATACAAACTCGATGAAATCTGGGCTATTGCCCGCCGTGAAGACAGACTGAATGAAATAAAATTTAAATCGGTCATACCAATTCGCGCTATACCGCTTGATTTACTTAGGGAAAAGAGTATAGAATATCTTAAGACTCTTTTGGAAGCTGAAAAGCCGGACGTGCGTATTCTGGTGAACGCTGCGGGATTCGGCAAGATCGGGACATACAGAGATCTTTCGCTTCAGGAAACAAACGATATGATAGACCTGAACTGCAAAGCGGCTGTAGACATTACAATAATCGCGCTTCCGTTTATGAATAAGAACGCGCGTATATTGGAAGTATGCTCCGCGGCTTCGTTTCAGCCGCTGCCCGGGTTAAATGTCTATGCCGCATCGAAGACGTTCCTGCACAGTTACTCACGGGCGCTGCGGTGGGAGCTTATGCCGCGTCATATAAAAGTTACTGCCGTATGTCCAGATTGGGTTAAAACTGAGTTTATCAGCGTGGCAAAGGATACAAAAAACGCACACGCGGTAAAACATTTTCCGCTTGCCGCGAAACCGGAACACGTTGTCTCCTGCGCATTATTCGACAGTGCTATTGGATTACCCGTTTCCACATATTCCATAGCATTTTTGCACCGCTTTTTTGCGAAATTCATCCCGAATGAAATAATTATTTCATTTTGGGAATTATTGCGCAGGCTTTGAAAGAGGTCATGAATTTGGGCCGAGGGGAAGATAATTTTGAAAATATCATTGGAAAAGGAAATGGAAACCCTTCTGATTCCGTTATATGGCAGAGCGATGATGAGCACGAAAGGCATTTTCGAGGATGAAGATGCCGAGCTTGCTGTAAAAAACATTGACTATGATTTTTCAAAACTTCATATTCGGGATAAAACACAGATTATGCTCTCGATCCGAGGCGCTCTGATTGATAAGTTTACAAATAAGTTTATAAGAGATCATCCGGATAGTACTGTAGTTTATCTGGGTTGCGGGTTAGATGCGAGGGCAAAACGCATCGGATTTCCTGCAAAAATTTGGTACGATCTTGATTTTTCGCAGGTTATTGATATAAAAAAACAACTTTACAGTGAAACGGATAACTATAGATTT
>JBFWIW010000005.1:0-67514 GCA_050253535.1 Oscillospiraceae bacterium | reverse complement strand
GTGCCGTCTTCCCGTAAGCTTACCCTGCGCCTGTCACTTTTCCTGAACACCATGGATTCATTTTTCATATCTTCAAGAAGTAATAACGAGAGCGATATCTCCATTGCGGATGCGAGGGCATTCAGAACACTCAGCGTGGGGTTGCCGATGCCTCGTTCAAGTTGGCTTATAAGTGCGGGAGACAGGCCGCTTTTCAAAGACATATCCTTTATTGTCATGCCTTTTATATTCCGGTACCGGCTAAGCTTTTTTCCCATTTCTTCAGTTGTCATCTTTACACCTCTGCATCAGTCGAAATTTCTTTCTTGTACCATTGTAACACAATTTTGTGAATTTTCCATATTAAATTGTTGCTTTTATCAATTGACTTTAATAAAAAACAGGTCTATCATTTCATCATGCTAAATTTAATGTAGTATATAAAACTTTCAAGGCAGTGTGATTATGAATTTCCTTATTAAACCCATTTCTTTTTTGATCATTATATTTATAGGCTATTTTTTCAAACGTATCCGACTGTTCAAGGCTCTTGATTATAAAGTTATAAACGCCATTGTGCTCTGTATAACACTCCCATGTGCTGTAATTCAGGCATTTTCGAGATTCGAGCGTGACCCCAAGCTATTTCTCATTGTATTTTTTGGTTTTGTCTGTTCGATAGTTCCCATGATGGCGGCATACCTCCTCACCCACAGAACTCAGGAGGCACGCAGAGTATTCATGATGATAAATATTACAGGCTACAGTATTGGCTGCTTCGCCCTTCCCTTGATTCAAAGCTTTTATGGCAGCGACGGCGCGGTCATTGCCTGTATCTTCGATATAGGCAATGCGATAATGATGACCGGCGGCGCGTTTGCCCTAACCTCCACCCTGCTGCATACCGACGGCGATGAAGAAAAGGCCGGAGCACTTTCTTTTATAAAAAAGTTTGTGACATCCGTACCGTTTGATACATATATACTGATGCTGTTGCTTGCGATTTTTGATATAAAAATCCCCGATATAATAATATCCCTGACTGCGCCGGCGGCTTCGGCCAATGCTTTTCTCGCAATGCTGATGGTTGGCATGATGCTGGAATTCGAGGCTAAAAAAGAATACCTCCTTGATACCGCTATTGTTGTGCTTGGCCGTCTCGTATTCGGCGTAGTCTTTGCACTGCTTCTCTTTTACTTTGCTCCTTTTGAGCCTGAGGTCAGGAAAGTACTCGCCGTGCTCGCCTTTGCGCCTATAAGTGCGCTCGCTCCGGTTTATACGGAGCGATGCCGCGGAGACGGCGCCCTTTCGAGCTTCGCAAGCTCCGTCTCCGCTCTCGTCTCTATGGCTACAATGACTGCCCTCGTCTATATATTTTGATAGAGGCAAAAGCGTTTAAAAATTAAGACGTATAAAGAAGCGCCGCGGCTGGGCCGCGGCGCTTCTTATCCTTTAGTTAAATTTCTGATGGAGTCAAACCGCTTGGGCGGATTAAAGCCCCAGTCTCGCAAGTTCTTTGTCGAGCTCGGCTATCTCGCCGTCAGTGAGCGTCCAGTCGAAAGCCTCGCAGTTTTCAATGGCCCTCTCCCGCTTTCTGAAGCCGCTAATCGCCGAGGCTACGTAAGGCTTCTGCACAGACCAGTTTAGTGCGACCTGAGAGACAGTTCTGCCGCGGCCTGCCGCTATTTCGTCCATTTTCTTAAGAAGCTCCATGATCTTTGAGAACTTGGGCTCCTTGTAAACGTCGTAGAACTTATAGCGCGCATCGGTCGCAGGCCAATCCGGGATGGTGCGGAAGGCACCGGTGAGTATGCCGCCGCCGAGCGAGCCGTATGTGATCGTCGCTATACCCTGTTCTTCACACCAGCGCATGAGCTTGTCCGCATTCCGGTTTACCATGGAATACTGAGGCTGGATGAAGCTGACCGTGCCGTATTTCTGCGCTTCCTCTACAGCCTCGATGCTCGTGTTTGAAAAACCGATATAGCGTATCTTACCCTGCTTTATGAGCTCATTTAAAGCGCTCATCGTCTCTTCTACCGGCGTGCCCGTCTCATTGTCCGGCCAATGCTGGAAGTATATGTCTATGCAGTCCATGCCGAGGCGGGACAGGGATTGCTCACATTCCCAGAGCACCTTTTTGTAGGACGAGTCGCGGTGCAGCTTGAGCGCCCCGTCAATATATTCGGCGTAAATACCGAACTTGGAACAGAGGTAGACCTTCTCACGATAGGAACCGGTCAGAGTCTCACTCAGATATTTCTCGACGCTGCCGTTGCCGTAGCGCGCGGCTGTATCGACAAGGTTTACGCCGCGATCTATCGCCGTGTAGAGCGACGCCTTTATCTGTTCTCTGTCGGCGTCTCCCCACCACTCGGGGTCGTAACCCCATGTGCCGATAGTCAGCTCGGACACCTTTATGCCTGCGTTCTTCAGCTCTTTATATCTCATTGCAAAATCTCCTTCTATACTCTCGGGCAAAAACCCGTTTATTGACTAATATACCCACCGCAGTCTGGCCGCAACCTTTTCATAAACCACCGCAGCTCTCTCCCCGTATTTGGCGAGCATGTCCACGGCCTTTTTATCCGTTTCGGCCGCAAAAGCGGCGTCCGACATATATTTTGTATTTATAAACACGTTCAAACTCGCACCCTCGAGCGCCGCCTTACAGAAAAGAGCGCCGACACCGACGTCCGAAAGCGCGATGAGGCTCCCCTTTTCGCAGAGTTCCTCATGCAGCTCAACAGCACGACAGCAGCACGCCATTATCTCAAGCGGCACGGAAACGGCGAGCCGCAGGGCACTCTCCATAACCGCCTCCCTCGTTGGATCCTCCTTTGGTATCCCATAGGCCTTTGACAGCGGCTCGAATACCTCAGCGTCCCCGTCGACGAGCTCCAGGAGCCTTGTGCGGAGAGCTTCGGTCTTTTCCATAACCGCCAAAACGTCCGCCTCGACGTCTTTATACTTCTTCTTTCCGACGGTGAGGTTACCCACCATCGTGCCGAGAGCAGTACCAAGGGCGCCCACCATTGCGGAAGCGCCTCCCCCCCCGGGAACCGGGTCTTTTGATGCGAGGCGCTCTGAAAAATCTTTGCTGCTGAAATCCGTAAAAAGCATAAAACCTCCCATGCGCTGACGCGCATAAATCGACATGAATGTTTCCCCCGCTCGGGGAGTATTATCCGTCATTTTCGGTTAACGCACAAGCCACGAAATAAGGGACATTATTTACCAATGTGAAATATTTCACATTGGCTCCTTCACAACGGGTCAGTCTTCCGCCACCCATCTTATGGAATTATCATATACCCTGTTTGGTATATTAACATACTCCTCGCCCTCGGGATAGCCCAGCATCAGAGCGCCATAGGCCTTTTCGCCCTCTCCTATGCCAAACATTGCGGAGAGTTCGGGAATTGTGTTCACCATTCTTGTGAGGTATCCTCCCCAGCATGAGCCGATGCCGTTCGCCTGCAATACAAGCTCAGCATAATCGATGGCGAGCGCTGTGTCTGCCATCGGGTTATACGCATCCGTTCCGGCGTAACCCACAAGGAGAGTCACGGCCGTGCCGGTAACCATATTATACCCCGCGTCGTATCTCTTAGCTATCTCTGGGGCGTTGCCAGTCTCACGGACATAGTCGAGAATGAGCCCCATAACGCGGTCTACCGCGCCGCGCCCAGCTACGACCACCCATTTCACCGGGTGCTCGTTCTTGGCGCTTGGGGCCCACTTTGAAATCTCGAGTGCATGCTCCAGAAGTTCTCTGTCGACCGGCTTCTGTGAAAAGCTCCTATAAGATCGGCGTGAATACAAAACAGCTTCCAGATCCTGTGCGACATTTTCCGCGGTTTTAGGAAGGCCTCTGGCAACAAGCGCGGGTTTTCCCTCGCGTTCCACGGCTCCGAAATTGCAGATTGCGGCGCAGTGGAGGCATTCGATACAGCGTCTTTTCGGATTCCAGTAAGCTCTGCCGTCCACCATCCTGATATTTCTTGTCGGGCATACCGCCACGCACTTGCCGCAGGCGGCACATTTTTCTTTGTTTATAGTTATCATGTTTTCACCCCTCAATGTATGGTACGCCGGGCCGGCGCAATGTCTCATTTTTTGGTTCTTGCGCGAAAGAGTGGTTTTATGCCTCCTGCTTCGAGTATCGACATGGCATAATCACCTATCTTATCGCAGGATAAGGTCTCCCCCGTCACCGTTATCGTAATTTTACCCTCTATTAAATCTATCTCTATCTCGTCACCGTCACTGAGCTTTTGGCTTATTCCCTTGCAGACAACCGGAGGCAGACCAAGATTAATAGCGTTTCTGAAAAATATCCGCGCGAACGAGTCCGCGACGACGGCCGACGCCCCCATATTGAGAAGCGCTATCGGCGCGTGTTCGCGGCTCGAGCCGCAGCCGAAATTTGTCCCCGCTACGACGATGTCTCCCTTTTTAAAGTTTTTCGCTATCTCCTCGCTCACGCCCGCGAGACAGTGGGAGCCGATCTCCTTCGGTTCCACTATGTCCAGAAATCTCCCCGGATATATTTGATCGGTGTCGATGTTATTGCCCAGAACTATAACTTTTCCCTTTATTTTCGTCTCCATCCCCGCTCATGCCTCCTTTATCACTTCTCTGGGATCGGTAAGGTATCCTTTAAGCGCGGAGGCCGCGACAGTCGCCGGGGATGCCAGATATATCTCGGCCTTGTTGCTGCCCATGCGTCCCGGGAAATTGCGGTTAGACGCCGTGACACAGACTTCGCCGGGAGCCAGAACGCCCTCGTGCGCGGATAGACACGGGCCGCAGCCAGGTGTGGATATTGTTGCGCCCGCGTTAATACAGTCCTGCAGATAGCCGAGTTCCATAGCCTCCATCATTATCTCAGAGGACGCCGGGATTACGAGAAAACGAACGCCGTCCGCTATATGCCTGCCGCGGACTATGTCCGCCGCCATCTTTATATCCTCTATGCGCCCGCCGGTGCAGGTTCCGACAAAGCATTGGTCGACCTTCACCTTCGGCGCCTCCCCGATCGGGATTACGTTGTCCACGCTGTGCGGGGCCGCGACCTGCGGGGAGAGCGCCGACACGTCAAAAACGTAACTCTCCGGATACTCATAACCGGTATCCGTGTACTGCGGCTCGTAGGGTCTGTCGGCCCTCTTTGCGACATATTCGAGGACAGCCTCGTTCGGCCGCATGTAGGAGGTCTTCGCCCCCATCTCAACCGCCATGTTGCAGATAACCATTCTCCCGGCGACGCCGAGCTTCTCCACATAGCTTCCCGTAAAGTCTATTGCCTTGTAAACGGCTCCGTCCGCCTTCATCTTCCCCAGAATATACAGAACGACATCCTTCGGCAGAACGCCCGGCTGAGGCTCTCCCTCCAGCCTTATCTCTACTATTTCGGGAACGCGCATCCACATTTCGCCCGATATCATTATCGTGGCCATGTCGGTAGCGCCGACACCCGTACCCAGTGCGCCGAACGCCCCATGCGTCGTCGTGTGCGAATCAGTCGCAACTATTATGTCGCCCGGAAGGACGACGCCTGCCTCCGCCATTACCTGATGGCAGACGCCGGTGTTTATATCAAAGTGGTGCGTGAGCCCCTGATCTTTGGCAAACCGGCGCATTTCCACATGGTTTTGCGCTGCCTTAATCGTGGAAGCCGGCGCGTAGTGGTCGAATACAAACGCAAGCCGCTCCGGATCCCAGACTTTGTCGCCGTTCATCTCGTAAAACGAGTATATCGTCTGCAGATAGAGGTCGTTCACCTCGGCGAAATCTATTCTGGCCATGACGATCTCGCCGGAACTTACCGTATCTTTTCCGCTCTTTCTCGCAAGTATCTTTTCTATAGCGTGCATAACTTTTCTCCTTAAGATTATGAGAAGCGAATTCTTCCTTATATAGGGTAACACCTGATGCGAATGCTTGTCAATATTAACGCCCATACTCTATCCGGTTTTATTTGAAAATGCGGCCCCTTTGAGGTATAATCCTTATATCAATATCTTGGAGAGATAACATGACAAAACGACTATATTACGAGGATTCACATATATGTGAATTTGAGGCTTCGGTCTTATCCTGTGAAAAAACTAATGGCGGCTTCGCCATAAAACTGGACAAAACCGCCTTTTTTCCTGGCGGCGGCGGACAGGAACCCGACGGCGGCGAAATAGCCGGCATGCCGGCTATTAGTGTGCAGGAAGAAAGCGGGAACATCTTTCATATTTTGCGCTCCCCGCTCCCGGTCGGCTCTGCTGTAAAGTGCAGCATAGACCGCGATACCCGTTTACGACGAATGCAGAACCACTCAGGAGAGCACATCGTCTCAGGCCTCGTCAACAGGCTGTATGGGTTCAATAACGTCGGCTTCCACATGGGACACAGCGAAGTGACAATTGATTTCGACGGATATCTGGGAAAGGACGAGCTTTTAAAAATCGAGACGCTGGCAAACGAGGCTGTAGCCAAAAATCTTTCCGTCACGACCTTGTTCCCATCGCCCGGCGAACTTAAAAAACTCGAATACCGCAGCAAACTGGATCTCACTGAAAACGTTCGGATAGTGACGATTGAGGATACGGATGTCTGCGCCTGCTGCGCGCCGCATGTAAAGCGCACAGGAGAGGTTGGCATCATCAAAATACTGGACGCCATAAGGCATGACGGTGGCGTGCGGGTCTCTGTCCTGTGCGGGCTGGACGCTCTGGACGATTACCGAAAAAAGTGCGGCACAAATTCCGCCATATCCGCGCTCCTCTCGGCAAAACCGGACGAAACGGACGCCGCGGTAAAGCGGCTGTATGACGAGAATGAGGAGAACAAGCGCAGCATCGCCGAACTCAAAACACATCTTGCCGATATCCGCATAGGTTCCCTCACCCAAACCGGCGGCAATATCTGCGTCTTTGAACAGGATTTCGACACAAATCAGCTGCGCCGCGTCGTAAACGCCGGCATGGCACTCTGCACCGGTATCTGCGCCGCCTTCTCCGGCAGCGACGAGGCGGGATATCAGTACGTTATGGGCAGCCGGAACACCGATATGCGAACGGCTTCAAAGAAGATAAACGCAGCGCTCTCAGGGCGCGGCGGCGGCAGACCTGAGATGATACAGGGCAGTGTCTCTTCAAAAAGGCGCGATATTGAGGATTATTTCAGCGCGAAAAAAATATGTTTAAATTAGAATTTAAATAAAGGAGAATGGTTATGAAGGTCTTAATGATAAACGGAGGTCCGCACAAAAACGGATGCACAAACGCAGCGCTTTCCATCATCGCAGAAGAGTTGGGTAAAAACGGCGTTGAAAGCGAAATCGTATGGCTGGGCACAGCCCCGATAAGAGGCTGCTGCGGCTGCGGCACCTGTAAGAATAACCGCTGCGTTTTTGATGACGACGTGACGAATTCAGTCATCGCAAAGGCGGAGACGGCAGACGCCTATATATTTGGCTCCCCTGTCCACTACGCCTCCGCCTCCGGTACGATAACCGCGTTTCTCGACCGTTTTTTCTATGCCGCGGGTTCCCTTGTTTACGGGAAACCGGGTGCCTGTATTGTGAGCTGCCGCCGCGGCGGGGCCAGCGCCGCCTTGGACCAGCTCAACAAATATGTGGCCTACGCCAGCATGCCGGTCATATCGTCTAACTATTGGAACATGGTGCACGGTGTGAAAGCGGAAGACGTCTATAAGGATCTGGAGGGCGTGCAGACCATGCGCATACTCGGGCATAATATGGCCTGGCTTTTGAAGTGCATCGAAGCCGGCAAAAAAGCAGGGCTTGATGGGCCCGTCCCAGAAGCCAAAGTAAGGTTTAACTACGTCAGGTGACGGACGAATCTGTCCCGGCTCACAAAAAGAAATATCGGAGAAAAGCTATGTACGATATTACGGCATTCGGCGAACTGCTGATAGATTTTACTGAATACGGCGTGTCGGAGGGCGGAAACCGTCTCTTCGAACAAAACCCAGGCGGGGCGGTTTGCAACGTCCTCTGTGCCGCGGCGCCCATGGGGATGAAGACCGCCTTTATCGGCAAGGTCGGCCGCGATATGCACGGGGAGTTTTTGAAAAAGACGCTCGATGAAAACGGCGTATGCACAAAAGGGCTCGTCCTCTCCCCGGAAGTTTTCACGACCCTCGCATTCGTTGCCATTAAGCCGGGCGGGGACCGCGTGTTTTCGTTTGCGAGGAAGCCCGGCGCGGACACTTGCTTTGAGGCTAAAGAACTCAATGCGGATATTTTGTCAAATACGCGTGTCCTGCACGTTGGCTCGCTTTCCCTGACGCACGAACCGTCCCGCTACTCGACATACGAGGCCGTGCGCATAGCCAAAGAGCACGGCGCGCTAATCTCCTATGACCCCAACTACCGCGCTTCACTGTGGGGGAGCGTGGCGGAAGCCGAACACTTCATGCGGTCGCTCGTCCCAGTGGCGGACGTTATGAAATTCTCAGACGAGGAGTCTGTGCTTCTCACCGGTGAAACCGGCATTGGCCGCGCGCTCGCGGCAGTCGAGAAACAGGGAGTAGTCATCGCCGCGGCCACACTCGGCAAAGACGGCTGCGCCGTGAGGTACCGGGGAGAGACTATGGTCGTCCCCGGTCACAACGTCAGATGCGTGGACGCGACCGGCGCGGGCGACGCATTCTGGGGCGGATTTCTCGCGCGGTTTTTGAGTTACGGCAAAGCGCCGTCCGGGCTTACGATGGGCCAAGTCGTCTCATGTGCGGAATACGGGAACGCAACCGCCGCTTGCTGTGTTATGGGGCGCGGTGCCATACCCGCCATGCCGAAGCCTGAGTCAGTTATTAAAATGCTTGCCGCCGGCAAGTAAATACCGCGGCAGGTGCGCCGGAATCTTTCCGGCGCACAGCTGTGTTTATACGTAAAACATATAATATACGAAAAGCATCCGAAACATTTGGTTAAATGGCCGGTTGACAAGCCGGGCTTATAATATTATAATTATTCGAAATATGTGATGAGGGAGGCCGTGTGCTTTGATGTTCGTTATAACGTCTCCGAACGTGTTTATAAAAGACAGGTTCACCCCCGCCGCCGTTTTTGTCAGGGATGGCCTTGTTGCTGATATTTTCCCAATTTCCGAATTTCCCCGTATTCCCGGCGTTGCTGTTCTCGATTTTAATAATGCTTGTGTTGTTCCCGGTCTCACAGATGTCCATGTACATCTCAGAGAGCCGGGTTTTTCTTATAAAGAGACCATAAAAACAGGTACGAAGGCGGCGGCCCGCGGCGGTTATACGACTGTCTGCGCTATGCCCAATCTAAACCCCGTTCCCGACAGCATTGATACCCTGAAAATTGAGCTCGATGTCATCGCGCGCGACGCTCAAATCCGCGTCGTCCCCTATGGTTCCATAACGGCAGGCGAGGCTGGGGAAAAACTCGCTGGCCTTGAGGCCATGGCTGACCGCGTCGCAGGCTTTTCGGACGACGGCAGGGGCGTGCAGAATGGCTCGGTTATGGAATCCGCCATGTACAAAGCAAAACAGCTCGGCAAAATAATTACTGCCCACTGCGAGGACAACAGTTGTCTCAAAAAGGGCGGCTGCGTGCACGAGGGGTATTACGCCGCGTCCCACGGTCTTGTCGGCATACCCTCCGAGAGCGAGTGGCGGCAGGTAGAGCGTGACATCGCGCTTTTACGAAAAACCGGCTGTTCCTATCACGTCTGCCATGTCTCGGCGAAGGAGAGCGTCGCGCTTATAAGGCGAGCCAAGGCCGATGGGCTCGATATCACATGCGAGACGGCCCCGCACTATCTGGTTTTAAGCGATTTACAGCTTCGCGACGACGGCGCTTTTAAAATGAACCCACCGATTCGATCTGACGACGACCGCGATGCCCTCATAGCGGGCATAAAAGACGGCACGATAGACATGATAGCCACAGACCACGCGCCGCACTCGGCGGAGGAGAAGTCAGGCGGTCTCAAAGGCAGCATGATGGGCATAGTCGGGCTTGAAACAGCGTTCCCCGTCCTCTATACAGAGCTGGTGCTGAAGAACATCATCAGCCTTGAAAAACTCATAGACCTTATGAGCGTAAAACCCGCCGCCCGGTTCGGCATCCCTTCCGGCATAGAGGCCGGGATGCCTGCGGACATTTCGGTCTTTGAGCTGAACGAACGCTTCACGATAGACCCCGCGGAATTTTCGTCACAGGGTAAAGCCACGCCCTTTGCGGGTAAACCGGTGACAGGCCGCTGCAAAATGACAATAGCCGCCGGAAAAATCGTATATCAGGAATGAAACGTCTGCAAATTACATCAAAGGAGGCCGATGGGTGGAAAACGGTACTTATGAGATAAGAGAGAATATAAATATCGCGGACAGGCTCTATAAAATGATCCTTTTTGGTAACGGTCACGAAAGTATGCTGCCCGGCCAGTTCATAGATATAGCCCTGCCCGGCTTTTACCTGCGCCGCCCGATATCGGTCTGTGACTGCGGCGGCGAGAGCATAACGATTATCTACAAGACAGTGGGAGCGGGTACTGAGTATATGGCCGCTCTCGTACCCGGAGAAAAGCTTGATGTCCTCACGGGGCTCGGCAACGGCTTCGACACCTCGCTCTCAGGCCGCTCGCCGCTGTTAATCGGCGGCGGCGCCGGGTGCGCCCCGCTCTACTTACTTGCGAAAAAGCTTGTCGGAGAGGGCAAAAAGCCCGCGGCGATACTCGGTTTCAATACCGCGTCCGAAGTCTTCTTCACCGGTGAATTTGAAAACCTCGGTGTCTCAACCATAGTCGCGACGGTGGACGGCACCTTTGGTATAAAGGGTTTTCCGACGGATGCCGTTGAAAAGTTCCCGGACTGTACCTTCTACTATACCTGCGGGCCGGAGCCCATGATGAGAGCTGTGTATAAGGCCTGTCCGACCTCCGGCCAACTCAGCTTCGAGGAGCGGATGGGCTGCGGCATCGGCGCATGCATGGGCTGCTCATGCAAGACGCTGACCGGTTATAAGCGCATATGCAGGGAAGGTCCCGTCATGATGAAGGAGGAATTATTATGGAGTTAGGCGTAACCCTCTCCGGGCTCAGGCTGGATAACCCGATAATCCCCGCCTCCGGCGCCTTCGGCTACGGCAGGGAGTTTGCCGAGCTCTATGACATAAACATCCTCGGCTCATTCTCATTTAAAGGGACGACAAAGGATCCCCGTTTCGGGAATCCGACGCCGCGCATAGCGGAAGCGCCGTCTGGCATGTTAAACGCCATTGGACTCCAGAACCCCGGTATCGAGAGCGTTATAAAAAATGAGCTGCCCGAAATTAAAAAGATTTTCAATAAGCCCGTAATTGCCAATATAAACGGCTTTTCGATAGAAGAATACGCCTACTGCTGCGAAAAGGCAGACAAGGCGGAAAACGTCGGGATAATTGAAGTCAATATAAGCTGCCCGAATGTCCATAACGGCGGCATGAGCTTCGGCACATCGCCGGAATGCGCCGCCGAGGTGACGCGGGCCGTCAAAGCGGTGACAAAAAAGCCTGTTTACATGAAGCTCTCGCCGAACGTGACGGATATCGTCGCAATAGCCGGAGCTTGCGAGGAAGCCGGTGCGGACGGCTTGAGCCTTATTAACACGCTCCTGGGCATGCGAATAAACCTGAAGACCAGAAGACCGGTGCTCGCGAACAATACAGGCGGCCTCTCCGGCCCCGCCGTCTTCCCCGTCGCTCTCAGGATGGTATATCAGGTCTATAACGCCGTGAAGATACCGATAATCGGAATGGGCGGGATTTCCACAGCCTCCGATGTCATCGAAATGATGCTCGCCGGTGCTGCTGCGGTAGAAGTGGGCGCCGCCAATCTGAAAGACCCCTTCGCCTGCAAAAAAATAATAGGAAATTTGCCCTTAGAGATGGAAAAACTGGGAATAGAAAAACTGTCTGATATTACAGGAGGTGCCCACTGATGGGAAAAGACGTCATAATCGCTTGTGATTTCCCCGGCCGCGCAGAGACGATAGCCTTTCTGGACAATTTTACTGAGGTGAAGCCGTTTTTAAAAATCGGAATGGAGCTATTCTATGCCGCCGGCCCCGACATTGTCCGCGAGATAAAGGCGCGCGGCCACAAGGTGTTTCTTGACCTCAAGCTTCACGACATCCCAAATACGGTTGAGAGCGCAATGTCGGTCCTCTCCGGACTCGGCGCGGATATGACAAATGTACACGCCTCCGGCGCCATCCCGATGATGGAGGCGGCAATGCGCGGATTTTCAAAAGGCGGCGAAAACCCGATTCTCATAGCGGTGACGCAGCTCACCTCCACCTCGGAGGAGCGCATGAGAAGCGATCTTCTCATCGAGCACACCATGGAGGAAACGGTAATGCACTACGCCGAGAATGCGAAAGCCGCCGGCCTCTCCGGCGTCGTCTGCTCTCCGCTTGAGGTTCAAAAAGTGCACGAGACCTGCGGGGACGATTTTCTCACCGTGACCCCGGGTATTAGGTTCGCGGACAATACCGCCGGGGATCAGGCGCGTATTGCCACTCCGGCGCTGGCAAAAAAGTTCGGTTCCGACTATATCGTCGTCGGGCGGCCGATAACGAGAGCCGCCGACCCTGTTGCGGCCTACAGAAGATGCTGTGCCGAATTTATCGGCTGAAAGGAGAAAATACCAGTGGAAAATCTCAAAGAGAAGATAGCCTCCGACCTGCTCAAAATCGGAGCGGTATTTTTCCGCCCGGATGAGCCCTTCACATGGGCGAGCGGTATAATGAGCCCAATATACTGCGACAACCGCCTCACGCTGACCGCCCCCGAGGTGAGGACAAACATTGAAAACGGCATCGCAGAGACGATTCTTCGCGAATACCCGGCGTGCGAAATACTGATGGGCACAAGCACCTCCGGTATTCCCCACGCCGCCATTGCGGCGCACATCATGGGCCTTCCCATGGGCTATGTCCGCGGCGGGGCCAAGGAGCACGGCCGAAACAACCAGATAGAAGGCAAATTAACCCCCGGCCAGAAGACCGTCGTCATCGAGGATCTCATATCGACCGGCGGCAGCGTACTCGAGGTGGTCGAAGCACTCAGAGCCGCGGGGGCCGAAGTCCTCGGAATTGTGAGCATCTTCACCTACAACATGAAAAAGGGCATTGAGAGGCTCTCGGAAGCAAATATAAAAAACGTCAGCCTCACGGATTTTGACGCGATCACCGAAGTCGCCGCCGAGATGGGATATATAAAGAAGGAAGACATTTCCCGCCTTATCGCCTTCCGCAATAATCCCTCCGACGAAAGCTGGATAGGAGAAAGGCAATGAGAAGCATTATAGATATACTCGACCTCTCCACCGACGAGATAGGCGAGCTCATAGATATAGCAAACAGCATCATAGCGAATCCGGAAAAATACGCCGAAAAATGCCACCGCAAAAAACTCGCCACGCTCTTTTTCGAGCCGTCCACCCGCACCCGGCTCAGCTTTGAGGCCGCGATGTATGAGCTTGGCGGCCACGTAATCGGTTTCTCAGAGGCGCAGAGCTCCTCCGCCGCAAAGGGCGAGAGTGTTGCCGACACGGTTAGGACAGTGAGCTGCTACGCAGACATAATCGCGATGCGCCACCCCAAGGAGGGCGCGCCGCTGGTAGCATCGATGAACGCGACGGTGCCCGTCATAAACGCCGGCGACGGCGGTCACAACCACCCGACGCAGACGCTCGCGGATCTTCTCACAATAGCGCGCGAAAAAGGCCGCTTTTCGGGCCTTACTATCGGTGTCTGCGGCGACCTGAAATTCGGCCGAACCGTCCACTCGCTCATCGGCGCGCTCTCGCGCTATGAGAGCACGCGCTTTATTATGATTTCACCGGACGAACTCCGCATACCCGAATATATCCGCAGCAACATTCTCGAGAAGAACAATATACCTTATTTGGAGACATCCTCGCTGGAGGAAGCAATGCCGAAGCTCGACGTCCTCTATATGACGCGCGTTCAGAAAGAGCGCTTTTTCAATGAGGCCGACTACGTACGACTCAAGGACAGCTATATCCTGACACCGGATAAGATGGATGGCGCGAAGGACACGCTCTCTGTAATGCACCCACTCCCCCGTGTGAATGAGATATCAACTGCTGTTGACTCTGACCCGCGCGCCTGTTATTTCAAGCAGGTCCTAAACGGCAAGTTTATCCGTATGGCCCTAATACTTAAGTTATTGGAGGTTTGAGTATGAATATAGACTCCATTCAGAACGGCTATGTGATTGACCATATAAAGGCCGGGACAAGCATGGAACTTTATAAGGTTCTGGACCTTGAGAAACTCACCTGCTCCGTCGCAGTTATCAAAAATGTGTCCAGCGCCAAGATGGGTAAAAAGGACATCATCAAGATTGACGAGCTCATAGACCTCAATCTCGACGTTTTGGGGTATATGGATCCCGACATAACCGTGAACATTGTAAAAAACGGTGTTCTTGCCGAAAAATGCCACCTCGAGCTCCCGGCAGAGGTGCGCGGCGTAATACGCTGCAAAAATCCGCGTTGCATCTCCTCTGTCGAACAGGAGCTCCCGCAGGTGTTCCGACTGACCGACAGGGAAAAACGCGTCTACCGCTGCCTTTATTGTGAATCCACTCGTAAGCCTAACTGACAATATTCGTCAGAAGTATACTTTTTATCACCCTTGCACATGTTATAAAAGCTGATATAATATCCAATATATGGGTATTATATCAGCTTTTTTCACGCTAATGATAATTGGAACAAGGAGGAATACCAGTGTCAAAACATGAAAATCCAATGGCCATACGTTCAAAGGTTGCGCTGACCTCGGCGCTCCTTAAGCTCATGATGTCCAGGGGCTTCGATGAGATATCCGTTTCCGACATAACGGACAAGGCAGGCCTCTCGCGGCAGACATTCTATACAAATTTCGGCAAACGTGAGGATATACTCGACTATCTTCTGGCCGGTCTATTTGAAGGATTTACTGCAAAGATCGAACAGGCCCGCATGCAGCCCTCCAACCTCATCATTGACTATCTTTTATATTGGGACAGTAATAAGAGCTTTCTCTCCCTCCTCTTTGCACACGGTATGGGGCATATGTTTCAGGCGAAAAATCGTGAGTATTTTATGGAGAGTGCGGAGATTCTGGATGGTATGTACACATCCGAAAACTGGCAGCTGCCATACATAAAGGCAAGCCTTTCCGGCCTAACATATGAACTTTTATGGATGTGGATAATGAACGACCAGGGGCTCGGGATCGACGTTTTGTCCGCTCTGGCAGAGAATCTCCTATCCGGTCGTATTTTCGCGGAAGCTGAATAATTAATATTTCATTAATATATCGTTCACAGATTGTTAAGCTTTTTTTGAGCAATAGTTGGTAATATTATTGTGCAGGAACAAAAAGCTTTTTTCATTAGCAGGATGAAAAAGTGGATCCTCACTTCCCCCAAAATAGACACCAAAGCGGTTCCCGTTTGAGCCACGGGGGCCGCTTTGGTGTTTTTTGGAGCAAAATGGATGTAATTTTAATGGTTTTTTAACAATTAGTCTGTGGCGCCGGGCACATGGGTATAGTATAATAGAAAATAGCGGAAAATAGGATTTTTCGCCTCCACAAAGGAAGGATGATCCACTTGAATATACCCCAGCTCACTGAGAAAATAGCAAATGAGACCGAAAAGATAATCCTCGGAAAACGGGATCGCATCGAGCTTATTATTATGGCGCTTCTGGCAGAGGGACATGTCCTTTTGGACGATATGCCCGGCGTTGGCAAGACGACGCTCATAAAAACGCTCGCCATTGTATCCGGCTGCGACACGCGCAGGATACAGTTCGTACCCGACCTTCTGCCGTCCGACATTACCGGTATGAATATTTTTAACCAGAAAACCGGTGCGTTCCAGATGATGCGAGGTCCGGTTTTTACGAACCTTCTTCTCGCGGACGAGGTAAACCGCGCCGTTCCGAGGACGCAGTCGGCACTCCTCGAGGCCATGGAGGAACGGCAAGTCACCATAGACGGTGAGACGATGAATCTCCCCGTCCCTTTTATGGTGCTCTCTACCCAGAACCCCGTCGAATCCGAGAGCACTTTCCGTCTTCCTGTTGCACAGATGGACAGGTTCCTCATAAAGCTCACAATGGGATTTCCGACGAGAACAGAGGAAAAGCAGATGTTATTCAACCTCGGTGATAAAATGCCCTTCGACTCGCTTTCGGTTGTGACGAGCCCCGAAGAACTCGCCGAATGCCAGCGCGCCATAGCCGGCGTCGCCGTCTCGGATGCGGTGGCCGATTACATCGTTAAGCTGGTTTCCGCGACAAGGACAAACAAACTTGTCAAAATGGGCGCGTCGCCGCGCGCCTCGCGCAGCCTCTACAAGGCCGCTAAGGCGTGGGCCGCAATGCAGGGCCGCGAATTCGTGACCCCGGACGATGTGCAGTATCTCACGCACCCCGTCCTTGACCACAGGATACTCCTGACGAATGAGGCAAGGCTTTCCGGCAAAAACACGGAGACGGTGGTCGAGCACGTTTTGAAGACGACCGCCGTTCCTCCCGCAAGCGGAGAGGTTTTTGATGAGAAAAAGGATTAAACTCGGAAACGCATCCAACATGATGGTATCGAATTTTGCGATACTGTTCTTTTTCGCGCTTGGCATAACCTGTACGGTGTACAATCTGCCACTCGTATCCGGAATGTTCTTTTTCCTCTTCCTGCTTGGCGTTATCGCACGCATATGGGGAGGTTTTGCCATGAAGCGGCTCTCTGCATCGGCTACCTGTACCAGGACGCGGCTCTTTCCGGGAGAGTCGACCGAGATTGAGTACATCATTCGAAACGACAAGGCCCTGCCGCTTATCTGGCTGGAGGTCTCTCAAAAGGCTCCGCCGAAGGACTGTCTCGTTCCTGATGAAAATTTTGAGTATTTCGACAAAGAATACAACAGCAAGCATGGCGTCGCTTACGAGTCCAACGTCCGGCAGAAGTTCTCCTTCATAATGGGCCATGAGGCCGTCACTTTTCCCAGCACGTGGACAGCAAAGTGCAGGGGACTGTATCAAATGGAAAGCATCATACTCCGCTCCGGCGACGGATTCGGCCTGACACAGGCCGAACAGATAAATGAGGTTATGAACATCCCGGATTTTGCAGTATATCCGCGCCCCGTCCCGGTAAATATAACCACTTTGCTTATGGATCAGCGGGACTCCCAGATCGGTTCCAAGGGATATATTGAGGACCCGACTATTCTGCGCGGTATAAGAAACTATCAGACCAGCGACAGTTGGAAGCGTATAAACTGGCGTGCACTCGCACGGCAAAGCGAGCTCAAGGTAAATATGTATGAGATAATCCGACCCAAAGCGGTGCACTTCATAGTCGACGGCGAATCCTTTGCAAGGATCACCAATGACAACAAATATCTGGAGGTAATGCTGGAAATCATAGCCTCGTCCATAACAAGGCTTTTTGAAGCCGGCGTGCAGTGCGGACTCTCGATCCCGAAATCTATGAATTTTCCGGCAATAAACCTTCCCCCGGACGAGACCCGAACGCTGGAAGAAATACTATACTATTTTGCAGGCTATGAGTGCTTAAACGCGTTGGATGAAGAGGTCAGTACGCGTGAACACAAGGTCTGGCTCCCCGCACAGTTTGAGCTGCAGGGAGCGATTTCCGCGGCCTTTATGGCCGGAAAAACATATTATGTTACCTTTCGCACGCCAAAGGAGCTCCCGGTTATGCTGGGCAGCATAGATCCGTCAAGAGCGGCCATATTCACCGTAATGGACACGAACGTAAACCCCCCGTATGATGTCTCGGTGTCTTCCCTGTCCGTTCTTAAAAGTGGAGCGGCGGATACGGAAAGGAGGGGTGCGTAATGGGCTGGGCAATTGACAAAATGATCGCCATGATGGAGGGCGAGGTCGGCGCGCGCGAGCAGCGTCACCTTGAACGTATGGCCGGAAGAGTCACGGAGACGGAAAAGGCGAGAACAGACATACAGGCCAAAATGGGCTCGTCCTATATCTGCAACGCGATAATTCTCTTCACTACCGTCACCTTCCTTAATTATCTATATATGCTCATCTGCAATATTACCACGGACTATTTTTCATACGGCTCCTATCTGCCGTGGGTCATTTTTTCGATGACATGTTATATTCTGCTCTCAATTCTCCTTAGAAGGCCACGGCCTACAGCTATGATTGTCACAGTGTTGGCAGTGTTTCTGACAGCGCAGTCGATCGTATGTCTGCGCTACTACGGCTACTATCTCGATATGGGTTTTACTCTGCTGGCACTGATCCTTTTTGCGCTCACCTACTTCAGGATATTCTTTTTGGTTACAAAAAAGGTGATACTCAAAAACCTTAACAACAACTTTGAGATTGCCGTCGTCTTCCTCGTTTTCGGCGCCATATACTCGAGCTCTCAGAACATCACATACGAATATCTGTATCCTCTTGCTGCGGCTGCCGTTCTTTCTCTCGTGGCACAGGTATACGAGCGCTCGTTTGACGGCCGTAAAAGGGAGAAAAAGATCAGAGTTCTCCAGAGTATTACAATCGTCACAAGCGGTATTTTCATAACGGCCGTAACCATATTTGCTATAATACTCGCAATGCGTGTCCCAATTAAGGATGCAGTGTATACGGTCCTTTCCTGGCTGAAAGCGGCATGGAACCTGATTGCCTATGCGTTCTCCAGATTCGGCGCATGGCTCATGTCGGTATTCCCGCATTCCGGGGGAGGCACTGTCTACGAATACGACCCTTCTCCATACGAAGATATCATGGGCAGCGCAAACACCCCCGCCGTAACCGGAGGAGACGGCGGAGGCACGTATTTTACAGTTGTGTTTATTATTATTCTTATTATGCTGCTGGCTATTACTGCCGTCTTTATTATTAAACATGGCAGGACCCGTATAGGCGGCTACAGAGGCGGAGGAAAATCGGCAAAGAAGGGAAAAAAGCGTGTTACCTTGATAGTCCTACTCTGGCGCTTCTTTGCGAAGAAAATTTCTTACGCATGGAACTCCATATTCCGCAAAAACACCGTGCCCGGACTTTTTGCGTGGCTCCAGAAGCGATATAGGCTCAGACGCCGCGGCAGACAGGAAATGGAGACATGCCGCGCATTTATCCGCAGGATCGCCCGCGAATATCCGGGTGAAGCAAGGCGTTTCCAGAAGCTGGCCAACGCCCTTGACAGCCGTTATTACGGCGACGGCTCCGTCACGATGGACAAAACGGATATCACTGTTCTGCGTAAAGCCGTGGCTGCAAAACATTAAAAACCATCCGCGGAGGTATTTCCTCCGCGGATGGTTTTTCTTTGCTGTGTGAGAAAAGTGTGGTACAATGTCTACAAAATGCAGAAAGAGGTGGCGCATATGAAAAACCGCGGCCTTTTGAACCGAATATTCCTTATTCTTTCCCTGTTTGTGCTCATATTTGGACTTGCCGCATGCTCCGGGGGGGCGCAGGGCGGCGATGCTGAAAAAACGGCGGATACGGCCGTCACGCAGGCTTCAGACAGCGGCGGGAACTCGGGTTCTTCCGATACTGCCGTATCTTCGGATGACAGCGCAGAGACCGGAACCCCGGAAGGTACCGAAAACGAGCAGGGAGAACCCGCTGATAAACCCTTTGAGCCCGGGACCACGGGGTCATCCATAACTCCGCAGAAAGCGCCGGAGGACCTCGTCATCGGCTACCGCGCCTCTATAGCCGATACCAACACATGGAATTACTTCATAACCGATGCTTACTATAGCGACCAGAAGTACCAGATGGTCTGCCGAGAAGACCCCGTGGGCAATATTGAGGTGCTTTACGGGCTGGCTCAGACTGATGATTATATTGTAAGCATAAACTATGTCGATTTAAGCTTTGAGAAATCCGGAAACAGGTTTTTGTATTTTACCATAGAAAACGGGCTGACGCTGCACGACAGCCTTTTTTGTTTCAACCTTGAAACATTGCGTTTCAATGAGGTGCTCTCCGAACCCTGCAGCAACATGGTGATATTCTATGACGCTCCGGCTGATATAGCGGGCCTCGGATGGGTACTCTACGGGGATTATATTCTGCCGATAAAACTCTCCGACGCATCCTCCTATGAGGGAATGACCAAAGGTATCGAAGACCTTGGTGATATGAGCGATATATCATACAGCTTTTTCTTTTCCGTCGGCAGTGCCGACGAGTTCAAGTATTCGATCCTGGACACACTCCCGGATGGTGTTCTTCAGATACAGGTTGTCACCTTCTCACCCTCCGCAGAGAATCCTGAGAGCCGCGTTATATACAATTATGACTGTGTAAAGCAGACGATAAAAAAAGTTGGCTGATTTAAAAAACGAAATACAAACAGCGTGCGCCGGAATTAAGCGCGCGCTGTTATTTTCTTACGGCGGAAACGGCATTCTTTCTGTAATTGAACAGCGACAGATACTTGCGTCCACTCCGATAGTGCCCACTGCGAATCTCATAATTTTTCCCTAAGGCAGTGAACACGATGTTCTGCTTGAGTACTATGGCCATCTGCGCGATATCGTCGAGCCTAACCTTAAAATCCCCTATCTCTATGCGGTCGTTGTACATGGTGAGCTTTCCTTCGGCGGCCAGCTCTTCTGAGTGGTCGGAGCTTATAGAATAGAGCATCTGTCCGCCGTCCGTGAACACCGCCCCTTCTCCATACGCGTCTGATACCTCACGCAGCTTTTCACCCTGCCACCTGTCCCAGTCATAAACCGTCTCAAACGGAGCGCCTTTATTGAAAAAGCCGTATTCGCCGTACCTTACCGAAAAACCGCAAGTACAGGAAAATTCATTTTCCCGGCTGCTCAGCGTAGCAAGACCGCCGCACGCCGGGCAGATATATAAAGCCTCCTCGAGCTTTTCGGCAAGTGCCCTGCCTCTGAACCTGACAGGGTATTCCCTCTGCCTTTGAAATGCGTTCTCGTAAACATCTTTTGCTATGGCAGCGTCGATCTCCTCAGCGGTCATTTTTCTGAGCGTTTCCGGCGAATAGACGTTCACGACAGAGCCGCTTGTCCTTCCGTACCGGAAATAGATGCTCCAGCGCGGTTTTGCCAGGTAGACTCCCTCCAGCCTATATGTCACAAGCGTTACACCCGACATCTTTGCGAGCCTGCCAGTGGTCGGGTGAAGCCGGCCGGTCACACCGTTGAACGAACAATTTCCCTCCGCAAAGATACAGACATTCCGTCCCTTTTTGAGTGTTTTGATTACATTTATCGCGGAGGTGCTGTCAGTCGTTCCCTTTGTCTTGGAAATCGGCGCGAACGCCCACTCTATGAGCTTTGACGAGAAACCAAAGCGAAAAATATGCTCCCCCGCAACGAAATACATGTGCCTGAAAAAGCTCGCAGCCACCATCAGCATATCGTAAGCTGAATTATGGTTTGAGACGAGCAGAAACGGCCCCGCTATCCTTGGCGCCATTTTCGGTGAAAACCGGAACTTTATCCTTGCATAGAGCGTTGCCGGAAGCCACAGCAGTATATAAATTATGAGGTGTTTTAAAAATCCTTTTCTCATACCGCGTCCTCCCGGTTTAAAATCAGCCTCTCACTATTTTACGGCACTCAAGATAGTACCTCTTATCACGCGCATGTCCGATGGAAAAGCTCTTTTTGGGGAATACTCCATCTGTGACTACTGTCGAAAAGAGATCGGATTTCTCTATTTTCGGCATAAAAAACGCAATATTGCCAATTGATGCAGCCATTGCCTCCGCCGCCTCGTCATCGTGAATATAGTCGATTGTTCCCCCGCTTCGCACTATGTATTCCTCAAGAAAATCCTGAAGGGCCTTTATCATTCCGCCAAGGCTATCGGCAGGAATCGTCACAATGCCATGTCCGCCGCTGTAGGTTACTTTGAGCTCGAATCCCGGACCGGAGGAAAAAGCGACGCACAGGTCCGCCAAAAGTTTTTCCGGCTCAGTTTTAAACACGACCCGATGGATAGGCTCGAAACACACACCGTCATCATAAACGTTATTGGCCTCGACCAGCGCGAACCTCGCGGGATGATCCTGGCGTTCATTTTCGGAAAGGCCGCCTTTTATCGACTCCCAGCACGCCTTTGCGGCCGCCAGCGAATGATTCCCGTCGCCGACCACAATCTGTACAGGCTTCTCCTTAAAGCAGTCGAACGCTTTGAGAACGTCCGCCGCCGCCTCATCCGTCACACGCCAGCCTTCTATGTGACCGCCGCCCTCCATAAGATCAAAGTCGTACAGCTTCTCCATTGAGTCTTTTTTCCCGGTAAGCGGCTCGATCACTGTCTTTTCCGGGTCGTCTATGAGCACCATGACGTGCGGCAGTTCTATGGGAGCGGCACGTCTCACCTCTATACGCGCAGGAAGACGCTCAACGACGGTCTTTTCGCTCGCCCGGATGGGAGAAACGGAGTCCGGCATATAGTCGTAGGCATCGAGGTCGATCATACCGACGAGGCCCCGGCGGATACCGTTCGTCGTCTCCCTCTCAACATAGACATATGATTCCGGAATGGTTTTAAAAACACCTGAAGAGAGATATTTCCTCATTTCGGCGTTTCGCTCCGCCGCAGCGTCTTTCGATACCGTGTCCAAAAACGCCTCGGGTATTATCATATGCACGGTAGAAGGCTTGCCCTCCGCTCTCGCGCACACCCTGTTCCAGTATTCCCTCTCGGACGAAAACTGGTCACACGCTATTACGCTCCAGATGTTTAAATCGCAAGCCTTGGGGATCAATATGTCCGCCGGCAGGAAACAGCTTTTTTGCATTTGGGGTTCCTCCTTAAAGCATAACGCTGCAAAACAATGCCGCATCAAAGCGCGTATTTTCACGCAGCGCTTAACTTTTTCCATTGGCGGGCTTTTAGTATAACACGCCATACTCATTCGATTTTAAAAGATTTCGATATAAAAGTAAAGGCGTATTTTTCTGGAACTTCAAAACCGGGACAGTCAAAACCGCATTTCTTGTCACAGTTTGTTTACAAAAAACGTTTTGGCAGGCCTTGACATTCCCTGACCGTAGTGCTAAATTATGTTTAGCACTCGAGGCAGTCGAGTGCTAAACGCAGAAACTTACGTTAAAGCTAATTGATTTGGAGCATCATATGGATATCAGTGAACGTAAAAAGACAATACTGAGAGCCATAATCGACGATTATATTGAGACCGCCGAGCCCGTTGGTTCAAAGTCCATAGCTCAGGATGCGGGTCTCGGTCTCTCCTCGGCCACCATCAGAAACGAGATGTCCGAGCTTGAGGCCATGGGCTTTCTTGAAAAACCCCATACCTCCGCAGGGCGCATTCCATCGCCGCAGGGTTACCGAATCTATGTGAATGAGTTAATGCGCCGCCACAAGCTCTCCCTTGAGGAGACAGAGGAGATTAACCGCGGACTGCGTCAGCGTATGCAGCAGCTTGACAGGATAATTACCGACGCGGGCAGGCTTACCTCCCGGCTTACGAACTATCCGGCTTACGCGCTTGCAACCGTCGCGCAGCAGGTGACCATATCCCGCTTCGACCTGATATGTGTCGAGCCCAACACCTTCATTATAGTCGTCATGCTCTCCAACCACTCCGTAAAGAACAAGCTTGTCCATATACCCGGATCCATCGATCAGGATATGCTTATAAAACTTTCCACAGTATTTAACGCAAGTTTTACCGGAATAACGGACGATAAAATAACGCCGAAGCTTATTGACGCTATAGAGCGAGCAACCCGGGATACTGTCGGCCTTGTCGCCGTCATAGCCAGCTTTGCGATAGAAGTTTTAGGCGAGATGAAAAACAGCGAGGCATATCTCACCGGGGCGTCACAGTTTCTGCAGTATCCGGAATTCCGAGACGTGTCAAAGGCGCACCGTATACTTGATTATCTTTCTGATGAAAGCGAGCTTTTAAAGCTCCCCACTCCGGAGGAGGAGAGCGATCTTAAAATAACTATAGGCCCCGAAAATCTTGCGGATGAGCTCAAGGATTCCAGCTTAGTCGTCGCGAGATATAACGCGGGAGACAGTATGCAGGGCCTCATCGGAGTGGTAGGCCCCACGCGGATGAACTACTCCAGAGTCGCTGCGCGGCTCTCATATATAGCAAGAGGACTTGGTTGGCTGCTTTCCGGCAGGGATATACCGCCCCCGAAATTAGGCGGCAGCGATAAGGAGCACTAGCTCTATTACAGGAGATGAAATAATTGGCAACAAAGAAAAATGATAAACCAATAAATGAAAATCCCGCAGAAAAGAAAGCGGCGGCTGAGGCAGCCGAAGTGCTGAATGATGCGGAAATCCCAGCGGCAGAGGCCTCCGGAGGAAAAGTGGAAGCTTCCGTACCCGATAAGCCGTCCTTTGAAGATGAGTTTAAAGCCGAACATGACCGTTATCTACGGCTCGCCGCCGAATACGACAACTTCAGAAAGCGCAGCCAAAAAGAGCGCGAGGCATTATTTACCGATATCCGGGGCGAGACGATATTCAGAATGCTGCCCGTCTATGATAATCTTGCAAGGGCTCTCCGACATGAGACGACGGACACGGCGTTTAAAAAAGGCGTCGAAATGACGATGACCCAACTTCAGGAGATACTATCTAAATTCGGCGTCACAGAGATCCCAGCAGAAGGGGAAATTTTCGATCCGCAGAAGCACAATGCGGTCATGCACATTGAGGACGAAAATTGCGGAGAAAATATTATCGTCGAGGAATTTGAAAAGGGCTTCATGCTCGGTGACAAAATCATCCGGTGCAGTTTGGTCAAGGTAGCAAATTAATTTTATATATAAGGTCTACACAACAGATTGACAACAAATTAAAGTTTGGAGGTATATATCATGGGTAAAATTATTGGTATCGATCTCGGTACTACAAATTCCTGCGTAGCTGTTATTGAGGGCGGTGAGCCCGTGGTCATAGCAAATGCCGAGGGCGCCAGAACAACCCCGTCAGTAGTGGCGTTTTCTAAAGACGGCGAGCGAATGGTCGGCCAGGTTGCAAAACGTCAGGCCATCACAAATCCCGACCGCACAATCTCTTCAATAAAACGTGAGATGGGCTCCGCCTATAAGGTGTCCATTGACTCGAAAAATTACACACCTCAGGAGATTTCGGCAATGATCCTGCAGAAGCTCAAGGCCGACGCGGAGAGCTATCTCGGAACCACTGTCACCGAGGCCGTCATTACTGTTCCCGCATATTTTAACGACTCCCAGCGCCAGGCGACAAAGGACGCCGGCAAAATTGCCGGTCTTGATGTAAAACGAATCATTAACGAGCCAACCGCGGCGGCTCTTGCTTACGGACTAGACAAGGAGTCTGACCAGAAGATCATGGTTTACGACCTCGGCGGCGGTACGTTCGACGTTTCCATCCTTGAGATCGGCGACGGTGTCATCGAAGTCCTCGCGACCGCGGGCGACACCCGCCTTGGAGGCGATGATTTTGACGATTGCGTAATGAACTATCTCGTAAAAGAATTCAAGCGCAGTTCGGGCGTCGACCTCTCCGGCGACAGGGTTGCCATGCAGAGGCTGCGCGAGGCCGCAGAGAAGGCAAAGATTGAGCTCTCCGGCGTCACAAGCACCAACATAAATCTGCCGTATATCACCGCCGATGCGACCGGGCCGAAGCACCTGGACGTGACCCTCACGAAAGCTAAATTCAACGAGCTTACGAACCATCTGGTGGAAAAAACTATGGGTCCTGTCAATCAGGCACTCTCAGATTCAGGTCTGAACGCTTCCCAGCTTTCAAAGGTGCTGCTTGTCGGCGGATCCACTCGTATCCCCGCCGTTCAGGACGCAGTTAAAAAGATAACCGGTAAAGACCCCTTCAAGGGCATAAATCCTGACGAGTGCGTCGCTGTCGGCGCGGCCATTCAGGGTGGCGTTCTCGGCGGTGATGTCGAGGGTATCCTCCTTCTTGACGTCACCCCGCTCTCACTCGGTATTGAGACTTTGGGCGGCGTATTCACAAAACTCATAGAGAGAAACACCACAATTCCAAGCAAAAAGAGCCAGGTTTTCTCCACCGCGGCCGACAACCAGACGTCTGTTGAGGTGAACGTCCTGCAGGGTGAGCGAGAGATGGCCGTATACAACAAGTCCCTCGGCCGTTTCCATCTGGACGGTATTGCCCCTGCGCGCCGCGGCGTACCGCAGATAGAGGTCACCTTCGACATTGACGCAAACGGTATCGTGAACGTCTCGGCAAAGGATCTCGGAACCGGCAAAGAACAGCATATAACAATCACCTCCTCGACTAACCTCTCCAAGGACGATATCGAAAAGGCGGTCCGCGAAGCGGAGAAGTATGCTCAAGAGGACTCAAAGCGCAAGGAAGAGATCGACGTTCGCAATCAGGCGGACCAGATGGTCTATCAAAGTGAGAAAGCTCTGTCAGAAATGGGTGACAAGATAGATTCAGCGGATAAATCCTCCGTCGAGAGTGCTGTCTCCAAGGTCAAATCGGCTCTCTCCGGCACTGACATCGACGCCATTAAGGCCGCTACCGAAGATCTGCAGAAAGCATTCTACGCGGTCTCCGAAAAGCTCTATCAGCAGGCAAACCCGAACGGCGCGCAGGGCGGCGCCGGCTATGACCCCAACGTCGATGGTCAGAATCCCGGAGGCCAGAACCCGGGCGGCGGCGAATACTATGACGCGGATTACAAAGTTGTTGACGACGACAAAGACAAATAATTATCCCTTAAATGGAATTCATAAGATAATGAGTCGGCTTTTTCTGTTACCATTTCAACAGCGATAAAAGGACTCAATTTAAAATATTTTACCTGCCTTGCGGGTAATATCCCATAATTTTGGCTCCTCCCTCCAGGCAGGGGGGAGCCATGAAATGTACAGGTGATTCTATGGCAGATAAAAGAGATTACTACGAAGTGCTCGGGCTCTCAAAGGACGCCTCAGAAGCCGATATCAAAAAAGCATACCGCAAGCTGGCCAAGGAGCACCATCCTGATCTGCATCCTGACGACAAGGGCGCAGAGGCACGCTTCAAAGAAGTAAACGAGGCGTATGAAGTTCTCTCCGACGCCGACAAAAAGTCGAAATATGACCAATTCGGCCATTCCGGCGTGGACCCCAATTTCGGGGCAGGCGGCTTCGGCGGCGGCTTCGGCGGGATGGACTTCGACCTTGGCGATATCTTCGGATCTATTTTCGGCGGTGGTTTCGGCGGAAGCACTTCAAAAAACAGGAACGCCCCCAGGCGCGGTGAAACTATCCGCGCCGGTATTGCCATCTCCTTTGAAGAGGCTGCTTTCGGCTGTGAAAAGTCTGTCAGCGTCTCGCGCATAGAACGTTGCGATACCTGTTCCGGCTCCGGCTGCGAACCTGGGACAACGGCGGAAACATGTTCAAATTGCGGAGGTGCAGGTACAGTCCGCACCCAGCAGCGCACACCGTTCGGCGTTATGCAGACCTCTGCGGAGTGCCCGCGCTGCTCGGGCCGAGGCAAGATAATACTTAAGCCCTGCAAAACGTGTAATGGCGCCGGTTTTGTGCGCCGCCAGAAAAACATAAGCGTCAGTATTCCCGAGGGTATAGACGACGGGCAGACCATATCCCTGCGAGGGCAGGGTAGCGCCGGATTAAACGGTGGCCCTGCCGGCGACCTTCTCATAAACATCTCGGTGCGTGCCCATCCCCTTTTCACAAGAGAAGGGACATCTGTTCTCTATGAAATGCCCATAACCGTCGGCCAGGCGATACTAGGCAGCGAAGTTGAAGTCCCCACTCTTGACGGAAAAGTCAAGTATTCTATTCCGGAAGGTACCCAATCCGGTACAGTTTTCCGCCTTCGAGGTAAGGGCATCCCCCACCTGCATGGGAGCGGGCGCGGAGACCAGTACGTCACTGTAACCGTCAATATACCACGAAACCTCACAAGCGAACAGAAGGAGCTCCTCCGTAAATTTGACGACTCAATGGATGGCGGAGCCTCCGCAAAGCCTCCTCGATTTTTCGAAAAGGGAAAAAAGAAGAAATAATGCCGGAGCCGCAGGTAACCCTGCGGCTGCCTGCGTTAATGCAAGAGGAAATTTTATGTCAAAGACAGATTACAAGACAAACGTTATGCGCATACTGGAACATAGTGACATAGCCTACACGGCACACGAATATTCGCATGAGAGCGGTGCTATTTCCGGCGTCGCCGTCGCCGGGCTTTTAGGCGTCCCTCCATATATGATATACAAGACCCTTGTGACGAAAGGCGCTTCAAAATCCAATTACATATTCGTCATTCCCGTCGATGCGGAACTCGACCTCAAGAAAGCGGCAAAAACCGTCGGTGAAAAGTCCATCGTGATGATAAAGCAGGCGGAACTTCTGCCCCTCACCGGGTATGTGCACGGCGGATGCAGCCCCGTCGGTATGAAAAAGCAATTCACTACAGTCTATGAGGAGGAGATCATACTTCTGGAAACCGTTATCGTCTCAGCCGGAAAGATAGGATATCAGATTGAACTCGCACCGAACGATCTCATTTTCCTGACGAATGGCTTAACCGCCGATGTCGTCAGTTCTTAAAAAGCTGTTCTTTTAGATGGCCCGAGACTTTCAGTCCGTGCAAAAAAACTGTTTTTATACACCCTTTTTACTGCAATAACAACAAAAATAAATAAATCAAAGGAAAATCGTTTACTTTTTAGCCTCATCCTGATATTATTCTACAAGTGCTTTTTACGCTTAATCGTCCCGGCGACCTGAGCGACGTCGAAATAAACTGCCCAAAAAAATTCTTGGAGTGATCTTACAGTGTTTCTGGCAGACTATCATGTGCATACTGAGTTCTCTCCCGACGCACATGTGTCCATGGCCGAAATGGCCGAGGCTGCGGTGAAAAGAGGGATGTCGCAAATATGTTTTACCGACCATGTGGACATTGAATACTGCAAGCCGGAGGGGGTTTTTTACGATCCCCACGCCTTCAGTAGATGGGATGAAATGCGCGCGTGCTTCGATAGTGTTAAAGCTACTATGGACGGGCGGCTGAATCTCCGCTTTGGCGTTGAACTGTCGGCAATTAACCACCATCTTGAGGATGCTGAGCGTATCGCATCCATGGATTGCCTCGACTTTGTTATAGGTTCCGTTCACAATCTGCGAGATATGAATGATTTCTACTTTCTCAAGTATGACAGCGATGAAATGTGCCGCGAGCTCTTTGACAAATATATCGGCGAGTGTTTTGAGGTAGCGCATTCAGGCTGCTGCGACGTTCTCGGCCACTTCGGTTACACAAACCGCTATATGATAAGACAGGGTTATACAGTGGACATGCTTGATTTCACCGACAGGATAAAAGATCTCTTTCACCTCATCGCCCGAAACGGCATCGGCATAGAGATAAACACATCCGGCCTGCGGGATAAACTTCATTCGACAATACCTTCCCTGCCTCTGTTAAAGCTCTATCGCGAGTGCGGCGGCGAGGTTGTCACAGTCGGCTCAGACGCGCACACAGCCGATGCGGTAGGAACCGGCATAAAAGAGGCCTATGAACTTCTTGAAGAGGCGGGCTTCCGTTTCGTCACCACCTTTAAAAACCGCAGGCGCGAATTCATACGGCTCCGCAAACTGACGATGTATTGATAAATCCCATTATAAGGTATAATATTTATAAATTTTACCGCGCCTTGAGGCATACAATAATTCTCATATCATATTAAAACCGGAAAGGACCTGTAAAAATGAAGCTGGCGCTTGGCTGTGATCACGGCGGATACGACCTGATGCAGGAAGTAAAGAAACATCTCGACACACTTGGCATTGAATACATCGATTTCGGAACATATTCCAATAAAAGCTGCAATTATCCGGATTACGCGGAACCCGCCGCAAGGGCTGTCGTCTCCGGGGAATGCGGTAAAGGTATTCTTATCTGCGGCACCGGCATCGGAATTTCCATCTCCGCAAACAAGATAAACGGCGTTCGCGCAGCTCTTTGTTCCGACTGCTTCTCGGCCGAAATGTGCCGCAAGCACAACGACGCAAACATACTCGCATTTGGAGCTCGCGTCATCGGCGCGGGTCTTGCCCTTAAAATTGTCGACACCTTTCTCTCCACTGAATTTGAGGGCGGCAGGCATGCAACCCGCATAGGTCTTATGATGGATTTGGAGAAAAAGAACTAAAGGAGGCGCGCCATGGCATATGTCGGCAAAAAAGTGTATAGGAAGCGAAAACCGGTCAAGATAATCTTGCTCTCCCTCCTCGGGCTCATTTGCCTTCTTATCACTCTCGCCATATGCGTTTTCTTTGGTTTCAAAAAATATATAGTCTATACCTCCGACGGACTTTATCTCGACGTGCCTTGGCTCTCTGAAGAAGCGGCGCAAGACAACGCTGTGCCGGAGGGCTCAATACAGGCAGAATAGAAGCAGCAAAAGCCAGACGCTTGATGCGTCTGGCTTTTTTCATATACCCCGTTAATTATCTCCATATCAAATTTGTTCCAGCAGTACTGGCCGACGTTTTTAGCCCCCTGGCATAAATCACGGACGCTTTGACAATACTTTTATTATTGACGGAATTTCCGCAGATAATTAAGTATATATTGGAGCGTTTAATGGACAGTGAACAAAAAAGCGGTGAATCAACGGAGAGAACGCGCGGAACTGCTCTGCTGATAGCCTTCTATAACAAAAAAGCACTGGGCGTGCGTTATCTCCAAACCGCGCTGAATAGGGCCGGTTATGAAGTCGTGCTGGTTTTTTATAAGGATTACAACAGTATGTCCCCGCGCGAAACCACTGACGCCGAGCTCTCTCTTCTGCTCACGCAGATAAGGGAGGTGAAACCCGTTTTGATAGGCCTCTCCGTTATGAGTTCCATGTACCTCGACACTGTACACCGTGTGATGCACGCCGTCACAGAGGCTTTTGATATTCCCATCGTCTGTGGCGGGGCCTATGCGATGATGTTTCCCGAACATTTTCTGGAGCGCGGTTCAGACTTTGTCGTCCGAGGTGACGGAGAGCGCGCCGTCTGCAGACTCGCGGACGCCATATGCAGCGGGACAGGCTATGAAGATATTCCCTCTCTCTGCTATCGCTCAGGCGGAAACAACGTAATAAACGGCATAGGAGACATCTGCGAGGATATAGACGTATACGGCATTCCCACGGTGAACAGTCAGCGAGCCGTATTTATCGAAAATGACACAATTACAAGCGGAGACCCACAGCTTAAAACGCTCAGCTATGAGGTCATCGCCTCACGCGGATGCCCTTTCACATGTTCTTATTGCTGCTCTATAAATTTGAGGCGACTTTTTCCCGAAGGTGTGAAATATGTGCGCACACGTTCAGTGAAGAGCGTTATAGATGAGCTCGTCGTAGCCAAAAGCGAGTGCAAGAACCTGATATTCATACATTTTTATGATGAGATATTCCCCAATCTCCCGGGCTGGGTGGACGAATTTGTAAAAGAATACAAAAAGCGTATAGGCCTGCCCTTTACGATATGGTCGCACCCCAAAATGGTTGATGAAACCGTCCTTAAAAAACTTGTCTCCGCTGGTCTCGACGAGGTTATTATGGGAATACAGTCCGGGTCAGAGAGGATACGGCGTGACGTTTTCCACCGCTATGAGACCCAGGATGAAATAATAAAGGCAACAGATATTATAAAGCGCTCCGGCGTCTTTTGGGCAAGCTATGACTTTATGGTCAGACACCCGTTCGAGACTTTCGACGATCTGATGGAGACATATAAACTTGTAAAGAAGCTCCGTGCGCCCTTTGAACTGCAGCTCCACGGACTGAATTTCCTGCCCGGGACAGACATCGTGCAATTGGCTCTTGATGAGGGACTTTTTTCGTCCGCTGAGATGGATGATATCATGTACGCGCCGATGGGAGAACAGTTTAACGCATACTGGCAGCGCGAGGGCAGCTCCGAGAGCCGCTCGCTGTATCGGCTTATATACTGTCTGCAGTTTTCCGTGCTAATAAGGCTCGCGGAGCATTTTGAGAGAGATATTTTAAAATACGAAAAACAGATTGACCGCTGTTATTTCCTTGCCCTGCGCCTCGCCAAACTCAGGTATCTCTACAAGAAAGCGCACATCGTGCTAAAGAGCAGAGCAGGCGTCAAAGAGCAGAGAAAAAAAATACCAACGCTTCAAACAAACTACAGACACCATAAAAGTCATGGCTGATATGCTAGCGCACTTTTGCTCTCTCCGCAGATGTTCCAAGACTTTCCCGGTATATATTGAGGGCATCAAAAACCGGGGAAATTACAGCTGCTGAACGCAGCAAAAAAATAAGGCAGCCGACTGTGGCTGCCTTATTTTTTGTAATATTTTTCAGGGGCGCCTTATTTTAAAGCTACTATTCCCATTTATTCCACACTTCCGGGCAATAGCCAACCGTCGCAAACTTTCCATTTCTTACTATCGGGGTTTGGATCATCTGCTGCTCCTCAAGGAGCTTCTCGATCCTGTCTTCGTCGTACGCCAGATAGCGGAGTATCTCCGCATCCTTCGCTTTCGGGTCAATCATGTTCTCCAGCCCCACCGCGCGCAGGACGGAGGTAAACTCCCCACGGCTCATACCAAACTTGCCAATATCGATGTCCTGAAACTTTATACGGCGCTCTTTGAAGTACCGCTGCGCCTTTTTTGTGTCGAAACACTTGGATCTTCCAAATATCTGTACGTTCATGTCTCCATAATGACAGGCAGGATCATCGGGTTGCGCTTTGTTTTTTTATAAAGATGATCTGAAAGCCGCGATTTTATCGTACCCTTAAGCGTCGCCCAGTCACTCACATGTCGGACGGCGCAGTCATCGAGCGTCTCCAAAACGATTGCTTTGAGTTCGTTAATGAGTTCCTCCGCCTCTTTGACGTAGACGAAGCCTCTCGTTATGATATCGGGGCCGGAGACCAGGCTCCCGTCTTCGCTCGACAGATTCACAATGATTACAAGCATTCCGTCCTGCGCCAGGTGCTTCCTGTCGCGGAGGACGACGGCGCCCACGTCGCCTACACCTGTTCCGTCGACAAATACTTTGCCCGACGGAACGGCTCCATTAAGCCTAACGCTTCGGGATGTCATTTCAATGACCTTTCCGATGTCGCTCACAATGATGTTGCGCGGCTCGATGCCTAACTGCTCCGCGAGCTTCGCATGTTTTCTGAGATGCCTCTGCTCGCCGTGCAGCGGGACAAAAAATTTCGGGTTTGTCAGTGCAAGCATCAGCTTGAGCTCCTCCTGATATGCGTGTCCTGAGACATGCAGGTCGGAGGATTTGTCATATATTACCTCTGCGCCGCGGGCAAAGAGCTCGTTAATAACGCGGCCTACGGTCTTTTCATTTCCCGGTATGGCGGAAGCAGATATAATGACCCTGTCCCCGGCGGTTATCTCCACCTGCCTGTGTCCAGAAAACGCCATGCGATATAGGGCGCTCATAGCCTCTCCCTGACTGCCTGTCGTTATGATGACGACCTTCTCGCGCGGAAGACCCTTGAGCTGCTGCATCTCCACGAGCGTGTTCGGCGGGATCTGCATGTAGCCAAGCTCAGTAGATACTTTCAAAATATTTTCCATGCTGCGTCCTGTGACGCCGACTTTTCGGCCATAGCGCGCAGCACAGTTTAAAACCTGCTGTATCCGGTGTACGTTTGAGGCAAAGGTCGTCACTATTATTCTCTGGTTGCAGTCTTTGATAAAACTGTCAAGGCTGTCCCCCACCTTACGCTCAGACACCGAGAAGCCCGGTTTTTCTACATTTGTAGAATCACCCATGAGGGCCAAAACGCCCTTTTTACCCAGTTCGCCCAACCTCGCGAGATCAATCATACCACCCTGTATAGGCGTTGTGTCGATCTTGTAGTCGCCGGTGTGAATTATGGTGCCCACGGGTGTCTTTATCGCGAGAGCTACCGCGTCCGGTATACTGTGATTCACATGGATGAACTCGACCTTAAAACAGCCTGCCTTAATGGTCTCACCCGCCTCGATCGTGCGGAGGTCCGTCGTCTCCTCCAGTCCGCGCTCTGCCAGTTTAATCTTCATGAGCCCCGTCGTAAGGCGTGTCGAATAGACCGGAGCGGGTATCTCACCGACGACATAAGGTATAGCGCCGATGTGGTCCTCATGGCCGTGCGTCACTATGATTGCTTTCACTCTGTCTCGGTTTTTCATCAGATAGGTGATATCCGGTATGATGATGTCTATGCCGTACATATCATAATCCGGAAAGCCAAGTCCGCAGTCGACCACGATGATATCCTCACCAAACTCATAGACCGTCATGTTCTTGCCGATCTCGTTAAGCCCTCCAAGTGAGATTATTTTTAATTTTTCTGCCATGTAATTCTCCTTAATTTTCAATATTTTGCCTTATGTAACTGTTTCAGACGCAATAAAGTATTGACCACAAGCTCCGGTTATCTTGACCCTGTTTCGTCCAGATAATTCCGAAATGCCTCTGATCTCTTACGCATTTGAACTTGAAAGCAGTTTAAATATATAAAGTACCCATGTACATAATGCCAAAGCGATATGCGGCCACACATAATAAGTGATCACATATAGAGTATAACCAATGGATTTTATTTTATCACAAATATATACGATTTGTCAAATTTCCTGCCGCCCCTCAAGTGCGCGCATGAGAGTCAGATCATCAGTAAATTCGAGATTACTGCCGACAGGTATGCCATAGGCAAGGCGCGTGACCTTAACACCGAACGGCCTTATAAGGCGCGAGATGTATTTTGCAGTCGTCTCCCCTTCGGTATCGGGATTCGTGGCCATTATAATTTCAATGACATTGCCATCTGTAACGCGGGCAACAAGCTCTTTAATTCTCAAATCATCTGGGCCGATGTGATTCATCGGCGATATGACCCCGTGCAGCACATGATAGTGCCCGTTAAATTCGCGCGTACGTTCGAGTGCGACGACATCCTTTGGATCGGACACAACGCATATAACGCTCCCGTCGCGCTCTCGCGAGGCACATATGCGGCACACATCTGTATCTGTTAGATTCTGGCAGATACTGCAGTAGTGCACACAGCGCTTTGCGTCGGAAATCGCTTCCGCAAAGGCGTTTGCCTCCTCATTCGGCAAAGACAGAACATAAAAAGCCAACCTCTGGGCAGACTTATATCCGATGCCCGGAAGCGATGCAAACTTTTCGATCAGATTTTCCAATGTTGCCGGAAAAAGGCTCATATATTAACCTCTCATGAACAAATTGCAATAACAGCCCCACAGAGTTATCGCCATCAAAAATTAAATAAAACCGTCAAATCCGGCAACATGCGCCAAGGGACCCGCCGAAAATCGGGACGCCGCCAGATGGCACTTGCGAAGCGGACCTTGCCGAAGGGCGAATTCATTTCGCCCGAGGATGTCAAATTAAACGGGGTACCCCCGTGGGGTATTAACACCTCTCATAACGGCTGAGGCTGAGCAGATATGCAAACTCTTTGCCGAAGAATAGCAAAGGGTTTTTCGACAGCACTAGCCTCTGAGCTCTTTTATTCTCGCTGTTCTGTCAGTTGCCTTGAATATGTCGCTCCCCGCGACAAGTACGTTCGCCCCGGCGCCCACGCAAATCTTTGCAGTCTCCGGGTTAATACCGCCATCTACCTCCACGTCACAGTCGTAACCGCCTACGGTTATCATCTCACGGACCTTCTTTACTTTCGGCATCTGATCCTGCATAAAGCTCTGCCCGCCGAAGCCCGGCTCGACCGTCATAACGAGCACCATGTCCAGCATTGGGAGATACGGAATAAGCGCCTCTGCCGGCGTACGCGGCTTTATCGAAAGGCCCGCCTTTTTCCCGGAGGCCTTGATATCCGAAATAGCCATCAGAATATCCTGCGGCTCGTCCGCCTCAAGATGAAACACAATGATGTCCGCACCGGCTTCTGCAAAGCGCTTAACATATTTATGGGGCTTCGTTATCATCAGGTGGACGTCCAGCACCATATCCGTCATTTTGCGGACTGATTCCAAAACCGGCAGTCCCACAGAGATGTTCGGCACGAAAACGCCATCCATAACGTCAAAGTGCAGGTAGTCGGCGGAACAAACGTCTCTTATATCCTTACCCAACATGGTAAAATCAGCAGAAAGAATCGAAGGGGCAATTCTAATCATTTCTATAGTCTCCAGCATTAGTTTTTTTATATTGTTTCGCTCCTGCAAGAAGAACCATTAAATACACACGCAAAGACGTGAGCACCCGCAGTGCAGGAGCGGCATAAGATTAATTAGCGGCTGGCGCGCCGCTCGCTTTTATATAGGGGCTGTCGGAGACTGTTTTGCTCCGGCAGCCCCATTGCGGCGTCACGGGCCTTTTTTCCCTGTTATTATAGTACAGGCTTTTCCCCGTTACAAGTATAAACTTGACATTACACCAGTGTGATAATAAAATAAGTATGGTTTAAAAGGGAAATATCATGCGCTGCCGATTTAACAATACATGTATCTGCCCCAAGACTGACGGGTACTATAATAATATAAGCCGCAGCGCCATGATTTGTCATTCAAAGCAAAAAATTCTTTCTTTAGTTTACTGTAAAAAAAGCGAGGGGTGCCGCCATATGCGCGAAATAAAAAAACCATCGGTCATACCAGTTTACGGCACTGCCACTGTGTGGGCGCTCTATACCCTTTTTTTTCCGCTTTACAGGCCGCTGCACTTCCTCATCCTCATTGCTTTATCCGCCGTCTCGTTCATTATTCTCTCCATGATTTTTCCGGGTACGGTCGAGAAGGTTGAGATACCGCCGGAGCCTGTTACGACTGGTAATCCCGAGATAGACGCGCTCCTTCGGGATGGCGAGCGCGCTGCCAACGAGATGCGCCACCTGCGGTCCTCGATAAAATCGCCTGCAGTCGCAAAAAAGGTGGACGAACTCACCGAATTAACTGAGCGTATATTCAAGGACGTCATTGATGATCCCGCCGATCTCCCTCAAGTGAGGCGCTTTTCGAGTTATTTTCTCCCTACCACAATCAAGCTTTTAAACGCATACGACAGAATGTACAACCAGGGAATCGAGGGCGAGAACATATCAGGCACCATGGGCCGCATAGAAGATATCCTTGACACGACCATCCTGGCCTATAAAAAACAACTCGACTCCCTGTTTGCAAATCAGGCACTGGACATTGAAACAGATATAACGGTACTCGAATCCATGCTGAAGCGCGAGGGCCTCTCTGGTAAAGATTTTTAGTACGCAAACACACGAAAGGAAGAAGAAATGGACAATATAAATATGGAAGCCGTCCCTGCCCTGACTCTTGATCCATCAGGCAGTGGCGCGGCGCAGACTGCCGCCTCTGCCGAGGCCGAGAAAGCCCATGACACAAAAGCGGTCAAGCTCGACATGTCTCAACTCTCCGAAACGGAGCAGAAGGCTGTTCTGGACTTCTCCAAGAAAATTGATATAACCGATACGAACGCCGTTTTGCAGTACGGCGCAGCTTCGCAGAAGCATATCTCCGATTTTTCCACAACTACGCTGAATAACGTTCGCACCAAGGACCTCGGCGAAGTCGGCGACATGCTCTCTGACCTCGTCGTCCAGCTCAAGGGCCTCAATTACAGCGAGGATGAGAAGAAGGGCTTTTTCGGACTAAGAAAAAAGGTCGCAAATCAGATAGCTAACGTAAAGGCACAGTATGCAAAGGCTGAGGTCAACGTTGACAAAATAACGGACGCCCTCCAGAACCATCAGGTCATCCTTTTAAAGGACGTAGCAATGCTTGACAAGATGTACGAAATGAACCAGAACTACTTCAAGGAGCTCACGATGTACATCCTCGCCGGCAAGAAAAAGCTGGAGGAGTGTCAGACAGTAACCCTCCCGGAACTGCAGAAAAAGGCTAAGGAGACGGGCCTTCCTGAAGATGCGCAGTCGGCAAACGACTTTGCCAATATGGTGAACCGCTTTGAGAAGAAGCTCTACGACCTTGAGCTTACGCGTATAATATCCATCCAAATGGCACCGCAGGTACGCCTCATTCAAAACAACGACACCCTGATGGTCGAGAAAATACAGACTTCAATCGTGAACACCATCCCGCTCTGGAAAAGCCAGATGGTACTGGCTCTCGGCCTTCACCACTCTCAACAGGCCATGCAAGCCCAGAGGGAGGTAACCGAAGTCACAAACGAGCTTTTGCGCAAGAACGCTGAAAAGCTCAAAATGGGCTCCATCGATATCGCCAAGGAGTCCGAGCGCGGCATCGTTGATATTGAAACCTTGAAGCAGACGAACCTTAGCCTCATCGAGACACTTGAAGAGGTCAGAAACATCCAGATTGAGGGTTCCCAGAAGCGAAAAGAAGCCGAGGCCGAACTCGGCCGTATCGAGGGTGAGCTTAAACAGAAGCTGCTCGATCTGCGCAAATAAAGGATTGGACATGGAATTTATTAAAAAAAGACAGAACGCCTTTGCCATTCTCGCCGCGGTTATAGTCGTGTTTACGCTTCTCGGCGTGCATCTGAGCCTGAACCGCCAGGTGGCAAAGCTCGGCAGCATGTTTACAGACGGCATCTATATCGAGAAGGATAAATATACCCAGCCCGGCATCCAGACGCATCTCGACGCGCGCATAAGCGCCTCGCTCGGTCTGCTCACCGTAGCTTCAAACTACGAAGCCGTGTCCGCCGAGACGGAGTCCCTGCTGGAGGCGCGCCACGAGCTGCTCGACGCGGAGACCGTTTCGCAGAAATACGAGGCGAACCAGAAGCTAGAGGTTGCCTACACGGCGCTCGCCGCGGGTCTCGAGGCACAGGACCTGTCCGATACCGATGCCGACAACGCGGCGACCTATATCTCCAACCTCTCGGGTGCACAGGGCGCCATTGAAAAAAGCCTGTATAACGCCAGGGTCGCCGAATACGAGACCGGCGTTCTGGCCGTTTTTCCCGTGAGCGCGCTGCGTGGCTTTGTGTTTGCCGAAAGCCCCGAGTATTTCGGAGCGGAGGCTTAGAAATACACTGATTGTGAGGTTACAATGAAAAAAAAGATTCCTGCGCTGACGGCGGCACTCATTATCCTGTGCGCAGTACTCGCCCCAACTGCCCTGGCGGTCATAGAGCCGGCAGACAGTTTTTATGTAAACGACAAAGCTGGTGTTCTCTCGGCGTCGCTTGAAAATGACATAGTTTCATTAAACGGCGAACTGGAATACTACTGCGACGGCGCACAGATGGTTGTCGTCTTTGTCAGTTATCTTGACGGGATGTACGCAGACGAATACGCTGTGCAGGTCTTCAACAACTGGAAGATAGCGTCAAATGGTATGCTCCTCCTCTTCTGCCCGGCGGAGGGCAAGGGCGGTATTGTGGTCGGCAGTGAAATTGAAAACACTTTTACCGTAAGTGATCGCGATAATTATCTGAATAAATATTTTTGGGACGATTTCGATAAGGGCAACTATGACGCCGCCGTCATATCCCTCGTGACACAGCTCTCCTACTGGTACGAGAATCAATATAACGTAAGCTTTTTCGACGAGGCGGCAGGCAATACTTCCGACGGCAGCTTCTCTTCCGGGCAGAACGATGGGTATTACGGTGACGGTTACTTCTATGGTATCAGTCCTTTTTATATCATATCCCGTCTCTTTTTCGTAGGAATCTTTGTTGTCTTCTTTATTACCGCAATGGTCTCCGACAGGCGCAGATATCGCGCTTACTATATGGGCCTCGGTATGCCGATACCGCCATATTACTTCTGGTATATGTGGGGCGGACCACACCACTGGCGCGGTCCAAGAGGACCTCGGGGACCGGGCGGCTTCGGCGGCGGTGGCGGCGGCTTCGGTGGCGGCGGCTTCGGCGGTGGCGGTTTCGGCGGCGGCCACATGGGCGGCGGTTTCGGAGGCGGTGGATTTTCCGGCGGTGGCTTCGGCGGACGACGATAGAGGAGGCTAAATATGAAAAGCAGCGATCAAAAACGTTTTGAGGTAATCCATAAAGAGGGGCTTTCCCTCGGTGAATCTGTAAAAATCATTGTGGACAAAAAAACCGGCATTAACTATATGTTCGTATCGAGCGGATACTCCGGCGGCATCACAGCGCTTCTGGAAAGAGACGGTAATCCCGTCATAACCCCATACACAAACGGAGAGTACTGATTCATTTCGCGCAATCAGCAATACGCATAATATTCAATTATTTATGAATATTATGCGTATTATTATCAACATGACTAAGGATTCATTGATATTAATGCAAAGTTCATGCAGAATATGTCACAACAACTATTGCATAATAATTCACAAGGTGCTATACTTTCAGCCATAAGAATAAATTTCGGAGGTCATTAAATGAAACAGGTAAAAAAGTGTGTTCTCGCCTATTCCGGCGGTCTTGATACTTCAATAATCATTCCCTGGCTAAAGGAAAATTACGGGTGCGAGGTTATCGCAGTCTCCGGTAACGTCGGACAAGGCACCGAGCTCGACGGGTTGGAGGAAAAGGCCCTAAAGACCGGCGCTTCCAAGCTTTATATTGAGGATCTTACAGATGAATTTGTCGACGAATACATCATTCCGACCATGAAGGCCGGCGCAAGATACGAGGGGTACCTCCTCGGCACCTCCTTCGCCCGCCCCGTCATCGCAAAGCGCATCGTAGAAATCGCTCTCAAGGAGGGCGCGGACGCCATCTGCCACGGCTGCACCGGCAAGGGCAATGACCAAGTGCGTTTTGAACTCGCCATCAAGGCGTTTGCTCCGCAAATGACAATAATCGCCCCGTGGCGCGAATGGGATCTCAAGAGCCGTGACGACGAGATCGACTACGCAGAGGCTCACAACATCCCCCTCAAAATAAAACGCGAGACCAACTATTCCAAGGACAAAAACCTCTGGCATCTCTCACACGAAGGCCTCGATCTTGAGGACCCCGGCAACGAACCCCAGTATAGCAATGAAGAATTTCTTGAGCTCGGAGTCTCACCCGAAAACGCCCCCGACAAACCGACCTATGTAGAGCTCGAATTTAAAAAAGGCATTCCCACCACCATAGACGGTATGGAAATGAATGCGACTGATATTATTTTGAAGCTTAACAAAATTGGCGGTACAAATGGTATCGGGCTTCTCGACGTCGTCGAGAACAGACTTGTCGGCATGAAGAGCCGCGGTGTCTACGAGACACCGGGAGGCACCATCCTCTATCACGCCCACGAGGTGCTCGAGACCATCTGCCTTGACAAGGAGACGGCCCATATGAAGGCGCAACTCGCCATAAAGTTTGCCGACTTGGTCTACAACGGTCAGTGGTATACCCCGCTCCGCGAGGCGCTTTCCGCCTTCGTTGACTCAACGCAGACAACTGTGACCGGCAAGGTAAGGCTCAAGCTCTACAAGGGTAACATAATTAACGCCGGCGTATGGAGTGATTACAGCCTTTACAGCGAAACTCTCGCCTCTTTCGGAGAAAGCGACTACGACCAGAAAGATTCGGAGGGCTTCATAAACCTCTATGGCCTGCCAATAAAGGTAAAGGCGCTTCTCGACGCGCAGCGCTCCTCGAATAACTGATTTACAAGCTAATATTGCCGCTTCGGCGGCTCTTTCGAGCGGCTTCCGTGGCGCATGTCCCCGGAAGCCGCATTATCGTATCAGTAAAAACCTCTGCTTTCACAGCGGGAGGATAAATATTTCTGGAAAGGAACAGCCTATGAAACTTTGGTCAGGACGTTTTAATAAAAATACGGACAGGCTCGTCGACGAACTCAATGCCTCTATAACCTTCGATCAGCGCCTCTATCGCGAGGATATTACCGGGAGCGTCGCACACGCACATATGCTAGGCGCCTGCGGTATAATTGAAAAGGCCGACGCGGACAGGATAATAGCCTGCCTGTGGGACATATTGGCTGATATCGAGGCCGGAAAACTGGAATTTTCGATTGATACCGAGGATATCCATATGAGCGTGGAGACAGAACTCACGCGCCGCATAGGAGACGCCGGCAAACGGCTGCACACCGCGCGCAGCCGAAACGATCAGGTCGCGCTGGATTTCCGCATGTATCTCAAAAACCAGATATCAGAGATAAAAAGTCTTGTTATCGGCCTTATGGAAGCTGTTTTGGAGGTCGCAGAAAATAACACCTCCGCCATCATGCCCGGCTATACCCACCTGCAGAGGGCGCAGCCCACAACTTTCTCGCACTATATGATGGCCTACGCCAATATGTTAAGACGCGACGTTCTCCGCCTAGAGGACTGCCTGGAGCGCATGGACGAGCTGCCGCTCGGTTCAGGAGCCCTTACCTCGACGACCTATCCCATTGACAGGTACATGGTCGCAAAGGAACTCGGCTTCTCCCGCATAACCGAGAACAGCCTGGATGGCGTATCCGACCGTGACTATGCTATTGAACTCATGTCAGATCTGTCAATACTTATGATGCACCTCTCACGATTCTCTGAGGAGATCATTATGTGGTGTTCATGGGAATTCCGGTTCATTGAGCTGGACGATGCATACTCCACCGGATCGTCTATAATGCCCCAGAAGAAAAATCCCGATATTCCGGAACTCGTACGCGGAAAGACAGGCCGGGTCTACGGCAGTTTGATGGGTCTTCTCACCGTGATGAAAGCGCTCCCTCTTGCCTACAACAAGGACATGCAGGAGGATAAGGAGCAGGTGTTCGATTCCGTCGATACAGTTAAGGCGTGCCTCCCCGTATTTTCAGCCATGCTCAGGACAATGGTACTTAAGTCCGATAACATGCGCGCTGCCGCCGCTAAAGGCTTTATAAACGCCACCGACTGCGCCGACTACATGGTCAAAAAAGGCCTCCCCTTCCGCGATGCGTATACGGTCACCGGTCGGCTTGTGAATTACTGTCTGTCTCACGACAAAACGCTGGAGACGCTGACGCTCGACGAGTACCGTGAATTTTCAGACATTTTCGACGAGGGCGTTTATAAGGCCATCGACCTTGAGACCTGTGTAAATCTCCGCAGCGTCCCGGGCGGTCCGGCTTATACCATGGTCGAGGCGCAAATGGCCTCGATAAAAAGTTTTATCACACAGCACAAATAAACTTTCTACGCCAGTATCTAAATAGCGCCGTTAATGAGATCCCGTAAACAGCATTGATTGCTGTTTACGGGATCTTTTACGGTTTCTGTTTCCCGATAATCGGATTTTCCAAAACCCGATTTCAGTTTGCATACCCTGCCATTACATAAAGCCCGAGAAAACAGATGCGAGTATAACGGTGACAAGGCCCGCCACCGGAATGGCCAGTCCGCTCATCGACCCTTCAACTTCTCCCATTTCCATGGCCTTGGCGGTACCTATGGCGTGTGAGGCTGTTCCGATGGCTATGCCCTTTGCCACCGGTTCGTTTATCCGAAACACCTTACAGATTATTTCAGCAAACATATTTCCGCAAATGCCCGACAGAAGAATCGCCCCCACGGTGACCGATTCTATCCCCCCGAGCTCTTTCGAAACGCCTATGCCTATAGCGGTCGTTATCGACTTCGGCAGCAGCGTAACATACTGCTCATGCGTAAAGCCGAAGAGTCGGCTGAGAACAAAAACCCCGCCCAAACTCGCCAGCACGCCGGACAGCACACCCACAGTAATCGCTTTCCAGTCGTTCTTCAGAATTTCAAGCTGTTTATATAAAGGGACGGCAAGACAAACGGTTGCAGGCGTGAGTAAATAACTGATATACTTTGCGCCGTTGTTATAGGCATTATAGCTTATGTTCAGTGAACGCAGCAGGATTATTACAATTATAATAGCGATAAGCAACGGATTTAAAATGGCAATCTTGAATTTTCGCTTAATCAAAAGGCCGATTTCAAAAGCCGCTATACTGATAAACGCGCCAAAAATGGCTGAATTGCATATAACATCTCTCATTTTTTCCCTCTGTCCAGGCGTATAAGCAGCTGTGTCACTCTGCCCGTAACAACCATAACAAAAACTGTGGTGATAACCGTTATTATAACAAGCGGCAGCAGTATTTTTTCGAGAACGCCCCAGACGTCTATAAGACCGACTGCCGCGGGGACGAACATCAACGTTATAATTCCTATAAGAAATTCGGCTGTATGCTGAATATGGCGAAGCTTTACAATCCTGAATTTAAGCGCCAGCAGCATAATAATAAAGCCATAAATGCTGGCTGGTATCGGCAGCGGTATAAAATAGTTTAACAGCTCGCCGGCAAAGGTAATCAGCAGGATAATGCCGAATTGTCCTATGTAAATCATAATGGCTCTCTTTCCACAATTGGTAGTGCCGATAATTTTATCTTTGAATTATAATTTTGTCAATAAGGCCGAGAGTCCGTTTATTCTTCAGCATCTGCCGAACGAGCCGACTTTCGGCTTGTCCGCGCTGCGATAGCCGAGCCGCAGGCTGAATACATCCTGCTTTCAATGAAGTGTGCTTTTGCCTTTCCGGCACTGTTTGGGATATAAAAAGAGCCATGAACAGTCGAAAAAGAACGGCCGTCCATGGCTCTTATTATAAGTCAAACCGAAGCGCGTGGATTATATCTTGCTTATAGCGCCGAATTTACAGGTGTCGAGGCAGGCGCCGCACTTTATGCACTTGGAAGCGTCTATCTTGTGGGCTTCCTTGACCTTGCCGGAGATAGCCCCGACAGGGCACTTTCTGGCGCAGGCGGTGCAACCTATGCACTTAGCGGGATCAATGACATAAGATAGAAGGTCTTTGCAGACGCCGGCCGGGCACTTCTTGTCGACGATGTGGGCAATGTACTCGTCGCGGAAGTATCTCATTGTGGAGAGGACCGGGTTCGGAGCGGTCTGTCCAAGAGCACAGAGGGAATTGGCCTTGAGGTGATAGCAGAGCGCTTCCATCTCGTCGAGAAGCTCAAGCGTACCCTCGCCCTTTGTGATCTTTTCAAGCATCTCGAGAAGACGGGTAGTACCGATACGGCAGGGTGAGCACTTACCACAGGACTCATCAACCGTAAATGTAAGGAAGAACTTCGCGATATCAACCATGCAGGTATCTTCGTCCATGACGATGAGACCGCCGGAACCCATCATCGCGCCAATGGCGGTGAGATTGTCGTAGTCGATGGGCGTGTCGATGAGGGATGCGGGAATACAGCCGCCGGACGGTCCGCCGGTCTGGGCAGCCTTAAATTTCTTGCCGTTCGGGATGCCGCCGCCGATTTCTTCTATAATCTCGCGGAGCGTCGTGCCCATCGGGATCTCGACGAGGCCGGTATTATTAATCTTGCCAACAAGGCAGAACACCTTGGTACCCTTGGATTTCTCGGTACCCATGGAAGCAAACCACTCCGCACCGTTCATTATGATGCGCGGAATATTCGCATAAGTCTCGACGTTATTAAGGATGGTCGGCACGCCGAAGAGTCCTTTGATCGCCGGGAACGGAGGACGGGGCCTGGGTTCGCCGCGGTTGCCCTCTATGCTCGTCATAAGCGCGGTCTCTTCACCGCAGACAAATGCGCCGGAGCCGAGGCGGAGCTCTATGTCAAAATCGAAACCGCTGCCGAAGATATCTTTTCCGAGGAAGCCATACTCGCGTGCCTGCTTGATGGCGATCTGGAGGCGGTGGATAGCGATCGGGTACTCGGCACGGACATAGATATAACCCTGATGAGCGCCGATAGCGTAACCCGCTATTGTCATGGCTTCAAGAACAACATGGGGGTCGCCCTCAAGGACGCTGCGGTCCATGAAAGCGCCCGGGTCGCCTTCGTCGGCGTTACAGCAGACGTACTTGACCGGAGCGGGAGCGGAAGCGAACTGCCACTTCATGCCTGTCGGGAATCCCGCGCCGCCGCGGCCGCGGATACCGGAGGCCTTGACAGTATCGATAACTTCCTGCGGCTTCATGCTGGTGAGAACGCGGCCGAGAGCCTCATAACCGTCGACAGCTATGTATTCCTCGATCACTTCAGGATTTATGATACCGCAGTTGCGAAGCGCTATACGCTTCTGTTTCTCGTAGAATTTTGTATGATTGAGGTTTTTAATGGTGTTGTCATCTTTGATTGTCTCCTGGAACAGGAGGCGCTTGACGATACGGCCCTTCAAAATATGCTCGTCAACTATTTCCTTTGCATCCTCGGGCTTCACGCGGGAGTAAAACGCACCCTCAGGATAGACTATCATAATGGGGCCGAGCGCGCATAGACCGAAACAACCGGTCTTGACGACTTTTACTTCTTTATCGAGGCCCTGAACCTTAAGTTCGGCCTCCATTGCTTCGATAATCTGCTCTGAATGCGAAGAGGTACAGCCTGTACCGCCGCAAACCAGGATATGAGATCTGACCATATCCATAAGTTCCAATCCTCCTTTATTGTGCCGCGCCGATGGTGTATTCAGTAACTGCCTGACCATTGACCAGGTGTTCTGATACTATCTTGGCGACTTTATCCGCGGTCATCTTGACATAAGTGACTTTTTCTTCGCCGGGGAAGTAAACTTCGACGACCGGCTCAAGCTTGCATATACCGATACAGCCTGTCTGTGTGACCATGACATTCTTAAGTTGGCGCTTATTGACTTCTTCGACAAAAGCAGCCAAAACGGGACGAGCGCCAGCCGCAATACCGCACGTGGCCATACCGACCACTACACGGATATCGTCGGAGGAGTCATGACGCAGATTGACGCTGGATTTCATTTTTTCTCTGAGTTCAGCCAGTTCGGCTAGAGATTTCATTTGCAAACACACCTCCATAAGTATTTACCTGTAAAACAGGAGCGAATAATCAGTCGTTAATGTACTGTTCGAGGATTCTGTCCACGTCGTCTGGAACCAGGCGGCCGTATACTTCGCCGTTTATGGTCATGACAGGGGCAAGACCGCAGGCGCCGATGCAGCGGGTAGCGTCAAGGGAAAATTTGCCATCGGGCGTGATACCGCCGGCCTGAATGCCGAGCTTGCGCTCAATGCGCTCAATGACCGAGGCCGAGCCCTTGACATAACAGGCTGTTCCTAAGCATACCGCGATGGTGTACTTGCCCTTGGGATTAAGTGTAAATTGAGCATAGAAAGTAACGACGCCATAGACGTCCTCGAGCGGTAGTCCCAGCCCCTCCGCGATTATCTTCTGGACTTCGATCGGCAGATAACCGTAGATTTCCTGCGCCTGCTGCAGTACGGGCATCAGCGCGCCCTGCATATCCTTATGCGCCGCGATGACTTCTCTGAGCTGCTTTTCCTGCTCTGCCGTTCCCATAAACGGTACGGCAGTTTTACGTTTTGCCACTAAAAAAACCTCCTTAATCTGAGAATATGCAAACTAAAGTTTAGGTGTTGCCCTTTTTAGGGCCCATCCTGAACGATTATAGCACATTCATTTGTGAATTAAAAGACTAATTTTGATAAGAATTTCACAAATTTTTATAAAACACAGAAAATCACAGAAATTTTACGCATTCGGCCATGTTTTCCCTCAAAAAGTTGGAAATATATTCCAATACCTCTGGTTCACTGAGCTTCACGTCACCCAAAACCTCCCGAAATTCGCGCGTATCCATGATAAAACCGCTGTTATCGACGCTGTAATCAAGTATAAAATCGATATCAGGGTTCGGTCCGATGAGCGCGGTCATAGTCCCGGGCATGTCTCCGAGCGGCATACGGTCAATATGACTAAGCCCAAAAACCGCGCTGGTCGTCGTTCCGACTCCGGGCTGGCTCTCTATTTTAAAATGTCCGCCGGTGAGTTCCGCCGCCATTTTAAAGAATGGTATACCAAGCCCGACCTTGCGCGTGGTGCGCGTGGTGAAAAACGGGTCAGTTACTTTTTTCACCTTCTCGTCCGACATCCCGCAGCCATTGTCTTTTATTGCTATGTAGAGCGTGTCCTTTTCCGTATTCGCCGACACCGTTATAGTAATGAGTGTAGCTTTCGCCGTAACGGAGTTCTGTGCGAGGTCCAAAATATTGAGCGACAGCTCCGGCATCATATACGCATCCCCCCGTCTGTGTTTACCGAAAGCATTATAACATATGTGTTATATAATTGTACATAAAACAAATAAAAACAAAAAAACATTTTTAGGGTTTGAGCTGTTTATAAATTAAAAATGTTTTTAATTGGTGATTTTTTAAGTTGTTTTGGTTTGAAGTTTTTGATATATTAGATTTATCAGATGAGTTATTCGCATATCTCTATACATTACGGAGGAAATTTATATGAAGATTTCTGAAATTGCCGCTGTTCTCGACGCAAAGATATACTGCGGCGAAGAACAGTTTGACCGTGAGGTTCATTCCGCATGCGGCTGTGACCTTATGAGCGACGTTCTGGCATATATAAAGGATCAGGCCGTTCTTCTCACCGGTCTTGTTAACCCGCAGGTTATACGTACAGCCGAAATGATGGATATTGCGTGTGTGGTCCTCGTCCGTGGTAAGCAGCCGACAGATTCGATGATTGAACTCGCGAGAGAGCGCGGCCTGACGCTTATGTCAACCCACCACAAGATGTTTTCATCCTGCGGGCTGCTGTACAACTCCGGCTTACATAACGGAGGCGGCAGATAATGCAGCCGCTTACCCTACAGTTTACTGTATCGGCAGACGATTTTTCTCACGCCGGTGAGGCTTCCGGCATCGTGAAGAAGACACTCAAGGATTTGGGATTCTCACCTGTGGTCGTGAGGCGCGTCGCCATTGCGATGTACGAAGCTGAGATTAACATGGTTATCCATGCAAACGGCGGAAAGATAACCGCTTATATAACCCCGGAGGAAATTACGGTGGAATTTGCCGACGTGGGGCCCGGCATCCCCAACATTGATCTTGCCATGCAGGAGGGGTACTCGACCGCGTCCGAGACCGTGCGCGACCTTGGATTCGGAGCCGGCATGGGACTTCCCAATATAAAGAAGTATACCGATTCGCTCGATATTAAAACGACTCTTGGAGTCGGAACGACCGTTACAATGAAGGTCGCCGTCTAACCGCGCTATTGGCGCCTATTAATGGTTAAAGTGGTTAATCGGTATCGGAAAGGATATTGCTTTGGAAAAATTTGCTCATTCCGTCACACTGGACAGTGAACTCTGCAAGGGCTGCACCACCTGTGTTAAGCGGTGCCCAATGGAAGCCATCCGTGTCCGGGACAAGAAGGCAAAAATAATAAAGGAGCGCTGTATCGACTGCGGGGAATGCATACGCGTATGTCCTAACCACGCCAAAAAGGCTGTTGTCGATACATTCGATGTACTCAAAAATTATGACTATACGGTGGCACTCCCGGCGCCTACGCTATATGGCCAGTTCAAGCACTTAACTGACCGCAACGTACTTCTCACCGCACTTAAAAGAATTGGTTTCGACGACGTGTTCGAGGTCTCTGTCGCAGCGGAGGCTGTTTCAGAGGCAACTCGGCGGGACATGGCAGAAAAAAAGCTCCCTATGCCGGTCATCAGCACAGCCTGTCCGGCAGTACTGCGCATTATCCGCGTACGTTTCCCCTCTCTTCTCCCCCATCTTCTGAAATATCACCCGCCGATGGAGGTCGCCGCACGCTGGGCAAAAAGGCTCGCTGTCAAAAAAACCGGGCTTCCGCCCGAGCGCATAGGATGTATCTTTATATCGCCGTGCCCCGCAAAGGCGACCAGTATGAAGGTACCCCTCGGCACTAAAGAGAGCGCTGTAGACGCAATTATCTCCATTTCCGAAGTATATCCAAAGCTTTTAAACGCGATAAAAACCGTGAAGGAGCCCGAGAATCTCGCCCGTTCAGGCACCGTCGGAGTCGGCTGGGCTGTTTCCGGAGGAGAGTGTACCGGCTCGAAAGAACCGAATTACCTCGCGGCGGACGGGATGGAAAACGTCATCCACATCCTTGAGGCACTTGAGGACGAAAAGCTCACAAGGGTCGAATTTATCGAACTCAACGCCTGCATCGGCGGCTGCGTCGGCGGTGTACTCACCGTCGAGAACCCGTTCATCGCGCGTGCGCGCCTAAACCGTCTTATGAGCGCCATGACACCCGTCATGCCGCCGGAGGACATTCCCATCGAAGAGCTTCGCTGGGACGACACAGTTGAGTATGACCCTGTTTTGCAGCTCGATTCCGACGTCGCTACAGCGATGGACAAACTGAACCGCATCAAAGAGCTTGAGGAGAGCTTCAACGGGATGGACTGCGGCGCATGCGGTGCACCTTCATGCCGCGCACTCGCTGAGGACATCGTCGGCGGTTGGGCCACAGAGGAGCAGTGCATATTCCTCATGCGCGAAAAGCTGCAGAAGCTTTTAAGCAGCAAATCCGGGGAGGACAGCGCTGAAAACAAACAGGATAACACGGAAAATAATGAGGATAACCCGGAAAATAATAATTCTTGAGAGGGTAATCAGTATGACCGTCCATGATATATCTGAAATATTTAAGCCCGTAGTACTCGAAGCGGACCGGAAAGTCGAGGCCGTGTTTTGCTGCGACCTTCTTTCGGTTGCGATGGCGAGGGCGCCGCAGGATGCCGCGTGGGTCACTGTAATCGGCAACGCGAACGTCGTCGCCGTGGCGACGCTCGCCGACGTATCCTGCGTCGTCATAGCGGAGGGCTATTCCTTTGACCAGGCCGCAATCGAGGCCGCTAAGGGAAGGATAACGCTTCTCCGGAGTGACAAACCGATATATGAGACGGCGGTCCGGATAGGTTCGTCCTTATGATATCGACCGACCTGCACATGCACTCGTGTCTGTCGCCCTGCGGTGACGACGAAATGACGCCTTTTGATCTTGTCGGTATGGCAAAACTCTGCGGTATGGACCTAATAGCGCTCACCGACCACAACTCAGTGAAAAACTGTCCGGCCGCAGCCGCGGCAGCGGAGGAATACGGTATTGGCTTCATTCCGGGCGCCGAGGTGACAACAGCGGAGGATATCCACTGTGTTTGCCTGTTCCCGGGCCTTGATTCGGCCATGTCCTTTGACAGCCGGCTTTACGAGAGTATTCCCTATATCCCGAACCGCAGGGAGATTTTCGGAAATCAGATTATCATGCACCCTGACGGCAAGACGGATGAGGAAGCCAAGCTTTTAATCACCGGCTGCGGATTTTCCATAATTGACCTGCCGCAGATAGTCGGGGAGTACGGCGGTATATGTTATCCCGCCCATGTCGACAGGGATGCAAACGGCCTTTTCGCGGTGCTCGGCTCATGGCCGGAGGAGCTTAAAGTCAAGGCGGCGGAGATCCGTCACAAAATTCCGGACGGGCTTCCCCAAGGGCTGAAAATAATAAAGGCCTCCGACGCGCACAGAATGAGCGATATACCCGAGGGTGGTTTCCCCCTCCCGTTGGAGTCGCCGGATTTCTGTAGTCTGGCAAAATATATTTGTTCCTGATATAAGAAGCGGCCGGACAAATCCGGCCGCTTTAATTATTTAATTGACTCAAAAAATTCCCGCGCCGCGTTTTCATCCTTTTCCACCTGAGTTCGGAGTGCGGTCACATCGGCAAATTTGACCTCGGGCCGCAGATACTTGAAAAACTCCAGCCGAACGCGTCTGCCATAGAGGTTCCCGGAATAGTCGAGAATATGACTCTCGACGGAAACGGTGTTCCCGCCGGATACCGTCGGCCTCACGCCTATGTTGGTGACTGCTGTATATATGCCGCCATTCTCCAGATAGACCTTTGTCGCGTAGACCCCACGGGCCGGCTGTAGTATCCCTTCTCCGAACTGCATGTTGATGGTAGGTATTCCGAGAGCGCTGCCCAGCCTAAAGCCGTGGCGGACCGTATCTGTAAGCGTGTGCGGGTGTCCCATAAATCGGTTGGCCTCTTCGACCCTGCCTGATGTGAGAAGCTCTCTTATGTAAGTCGAGCTTATCGTTATGCCTCCAAGCGTGACTTTGGGTACGATGTCGCATCCGATACCGAGCTGAGCGCACTTTTTCACGAGCCTTTCCGAATCACCGGCGCCGTGGAAACCAAAACGAAAATCATAACCCGCGACAAGGTGTCTCGCCCCAAAGCCTTCTGTCAGCCAATCAACGAAGCTATACCACTCCATACTCATGAGATCCCTGTCGAAGTGCAGGAATATTGTGTCCTCGATACCGAAATAGCGTCGAAACATGTCCGCTCTGTCTATGGACGAATTTATAAGAGGAACAGGTTTATCTCCCGTCATGCTCGACGGGTGCGCATCAAACGAGATGACAGAAGGGGTGATCCCGCGCTCAGCCGCTCTTTCAATCGTTTTTTCAATGAGGGCCCTGTGGCCAAGGTGCACTCCGTCAAAAAAACCCAGCGCAATTACGCGCCCCTTTATATTTCTCATAAAGAATCAGCTCACACTTCAAAAAAGCTTTTAACGGTCTTGACCGTTTTTTGGGAGACATCGCCAAGCATAAGAAATCTGCCGTCCGCTCCGTATACCCTGTATCTGCCGTCTTCGGCTATTGCGTCAAACGGCGCGCCGCAGCGGCATTTTTTCTCCTCTTCAGGGCCGATGTGGAGCGCCGGACATTCCAGAAAAAGCGTATCCACAGGTTTTAGAAGCAGGTCGGCCCGCCCCTCTTCCGAGGCTTTTTGCACCTCGCACAGAGAAACGGCATCCGAGAGTGAAAACAAGCCTGCCCTGACCCTTCTGAGTGAAGACATAGCACCGCCGCAGCCCAGACGCGCTCCTATATCGTGGCAGAGCGTTCTGATATAAGTCCCTTTGGAGCAAACAACATCCAGCAAATAATCTCCACCCTCCTGGCCTATGATATCAAGCTTTTTAATCTCAATATCGCGCGGTGCGCGCTCAACCTCACCGCCCTTTCTGGCTATCGAATAGAGCTTTTTACCGTCTATTTTTACCGCCGAATACATCGGCGGTATCTGTTTCTGCGCTCCCCTGAAAAGAGGAAGCACCGCTTCAAGGACTTCCCTTGTCAAACCAATTTTTATCTCGGAGATAACCGTCCCGGTCGTATCCTGAGTATCCGTGACGAGTCCCGGACGAAAACCCGCGATATACTCCTTTTCGGCCGACGCGCAAAACTCCGCGGCGCGCGTTGCCCTGCCCACGAAAACCGGCAGTACACCCGTCGCCAACGGGTCCAGCGTCCCTCCGTGCCCAATGCGTCTCTCACGCAAAAGCCCGCGGAGCTTTCCGACGACATCATGTGACGTCCAGCCCTCGGGCTTGTCTATTACTATTATACCGTTCACAGGCTTAAAGCCCCCAGATTTCCCGCATTGCCATAATAAGCCTCTCTTTTGCCTCCGGAGCCGTCGCGTTTATCCCGCAGCCCGAGGCCAAGACGTGTCCGCCTCCATCGAAATAGGAACAGAGCGCGTTTGCGTTGAGATCCGGCATTGTGCGAACGGATATCCTGCACTGCCTGTCCGGAAGTTCCTTAATAGTGATTCCCGCCAGCACACCCTCAATCTGTCCGGGGATGGCGGCTATGTCATCCATGGCCTCCTCTGCGGCACCGGAATCCTTTATCATCTTCTGTGTAACTATGGCGAAGGCCACCTTTCCGCCGAACTCGAACGTAATTCCGTTAATAAGCATCCCCTCAAGAATCAGGCGGCTCTTTGCCTTTGTCCTGAAAAAAGTCTTGTTCAGGTCGGCATTCGGCGCACCCGCATCAATAAGGCTCGCGGCACAGCGCAGTGTATTTGCAGTCGTGTTGGCGTATGCAAAGCATCCTGTGTCGGTGGACACGGCGATGTACAGGTACTTTGCTGTCTCCGCGTCTATACCATCTGAAAGCGCCATGAGAATGTCGTATACTATCTCCCCGCAGGCCGCGTACTCGGGAACAAGACAGGTGCGCTCGGCATATCCCGTGTTCGAAATGTGGTGATCTATACATAGCACTGTCTTTTCAGGCATGTCCTCCGCACCGTTTGGATATTGTTCGGCGCTGGCTGTGTCGACAGAGATAATGTGCTCAAAATCGTATCCTTCCGGTGCGAATAGATTCCCCATCATCGAGGTGTATTTTTCGGTTGCCTCCGGATTTCTGTAAAGCCAGACCGTCTTTCCGAGCTTTTTAAGGCCCCGGGCCAGAGCTGAGGCTGAACAAAGGGTGTCCCCGTCCGGTCTGCGGTGCGTTATTATCAGAAACCTGTCCGCTGCTGCCAGCCAGGCGGCAGTATCTTTCAAAGAAATCTTCATATCACTCGTCCTCCGGCCTTTTGAGATCGGAAAGTATCTGATTTATGTGAGCCCCGTGCTCAATGGACTTATCGAGTTCAAAAATAAGTTCCGGCACGTTTCTGAGCTTTACCGATGCAGCGAGCTCATGCCGCAGCCAGCCGGAAGAAGATTTAAGTCCTTTCAGAAACTCCTTCTCGGACTGGAGACCAAAAACGCTGAGATATACCTTACAGTAACGCAGGTCACCCGTCGTATCGACAGAAGTTATGCTTATCATACCCTGCCGGACTCTTGGGTCCTTAATTTCACGAATGAGTCCCGCGAGTGACACCTGAATATCCTCGTTTATCCGTTGTATCTTATTGTTGGCCATGTCTTTTACCTCTCTACAGATCAAGCGGGCGGGCCCCCGGCCCACCCGTCGTTTAGATGGGTATTTTTGAGGGACTTAAGCCTGAATCTGTTCCATAATGAACGCCTCGATGACGTCCCTCTCTTTAATATCACTGAATTTTTCAATGGAAATACCGCACTCGTAACCCTGCTGTACTTCCTTTACATCGTCCTTGAAGCGCCGCAGTGAGGAGAGATCACCTTCGTGTACAACAATACCGTCGCGCACAACGCGCACCTTGCTGCCACGCATAATCTTGCCATCCAGCACATAGCAGCCGCAGACCGTTCCGATGTGCGAGACCTTTATAACCTGGCGCACCTCAGCGTGGCCGAGAACCGCCTCTTTGAATTTCGGCGCGAGCAGACCCTTCATTGCGGCCTCTATCTCGTTTATGCAGTCATAGATGACTCTGTACATGCGTATGTCGACATTCGCGCGCTGGGCGCTGTCGCGCGCTGCATTATCCGGCCTCACGTTGAATCCAACAATTATTGCGCCGGATGTCGCTGCGAGCATGACGTCAGATTCGCTTATCGCACCAACGCCGGAATGGATGACTTTTACACGCACTTCGTCGTTGGAGAGCTTTTCAAGGGAGGTTTTTATTGCCTCTGCCGAACCCTGAACATCAGCCTTCACTATGATATCCAAATCTTTCAGCTCGCCCTCTTTTATCTGGGCGAACAGATCTTCGAGCGTGACCTTTCTGTTGCCGGCACCTGTATTTTTCTGCTCGTCGCGCCTCTGCTCTGCCAGCTCTTTGGCCATTCTCTCATCCGCGACGGCGTTGAATGTATCCCCGGCGCCCGGCACCTCGGACATTCCCGCAATCTCAACCGGTATGGATGGGCCCGCCTCTGTAACACGCTCGCCTTTGTCATTGGTCATCATCCGCACACGCCCCACGGCCGTCCCGGCGATAATAATATCTCCCTGATTGAGCGTACCATTCTGGATTAAGACGGTCATTATCGGGCCGCGGCCCTTGTCAAGCCTCGCCTCAATGACTGTGCCCCTAGCAGCCCTGTTGGGATTTGCGCGGAGCTCTTTCATTTCGGCCGTTAAAGCAACCATTTCAAGAAGTTGCTCTATCCCATCTCCGGTCTTCGCTGATATGGGACATATTATAGTTTCGCCGCCCCATTCCTCGGGTACGAGCTCGTATTCGGTCAGCTGCTGTTTTATCTTCTCGGGATTTGCACCCTGAACATCCATCTTGTTGATAGCGACGATTATCGGGATTTCCGCCGCCTTTGCGTGGTTTATGGACTCCACAGTCTGCGGCATAATTCCGTCATCCGCTGCGATGATGAGTATGGCTATATCGGTAACCATAGCGCCTCTGGCACGCATGGAGGTAAACGCCTCGTGTCCCGGAGTGTCGAGAAAGGTTATGGGACTGCCTTTTACTTCGACCCTGTAAGCCCCTATATGCTGCGTTATGCCGCCCGCCTCACCGGCGACTACGTTTGCCCGACGTATCCTGTCAAGCAGGGACGTTTTTCCGTGGTCAACGTGCCCCATAACGACGACAACGGGCGCGCGTGACTCGAGCTCCTCATCGTTATCGATATGGTCATCGATGAGCTTTTCCTCTATTGTGACTACAACTTCTTTTTCGACCTTGCATCCGAGCTCTATGGCGACAAGCGCCGCGGTATCGTAGTCTATGACATCAGATACAGACGCCATGACTCCAAGTTTGATGAGCCTTTTCACAACTTCGGCACCAGTCTTTTTTACCCTGATTGCCAGCTCGCCGACGCCTATTTCTTCTGGAATCTGCACACGCAGGGGCGCTTTCTTAGCAACCTCAAACTGAAGTTTCTGGAGTTTGTCGCGTTCCTCCTGGCGGCGCTTCGCGTTGAAGGTAACGCTCTGCCCTCTGACTGGTTTTTTGGTAAACTTCTCCTTACCGTGTTTCATGTTCTGTGCGCGGTCCGGCACAAGATTATCGAGCCTCTCGTCGTATTTTGCGATATTTATGGTAACACCGGAGGTGTCGACAATCCGCTTCTGTGGTAATATCTTCGGCTGGTGGGGTTTTGCTTCCTGCTTTGCGGGAGCCTGTACCGGGACCTGCTGTGCAAGCGGCGTGTCCCCATGCGCCGTTGTCTTGACTTCCTGAATACCACCCGCCTGCGGTGCCTTCACGGGTTCGGCTTTATGGTCAGGCGCTGCCTTTGCCTGGGCAAAAATCCCCTCCATGTCGGATATCTGATTATTCTGGGTGAGGTATTCGAAGATCAGGTCAAGCTCCGCCTCCTCAAGAACCTGCATATGGTTCTTGGGTGCGGTCGCATATTTCGCAAGGATATCCGAGATCTGCCTGGAATTCATCTTGAAGTCCTTCGCGACCTCGTGAATCCTGTATTTCACCATCATGCTCATATATTCTTCCTCCTCTTGCCCAGCCCTGAATTTTTCGCGTGCAAGGCCGCCTCTTTCTTCCGTTTCTGCATTTTCTGAGCCTTTTCGCTTAAAAGAAAGGCTGTTTCCGCGTACCTCGCTCCGTCGGCACCAGCAAGCTTTGAAACAAAGCTCGCCGCGAGTCCTGAGTCAGTTATGGCCAGTAAGGCCGCATCACCTTTTCCAACCTCAAGTCCCAGTTCGTGTTTCGTATAAGGCAGAACAATTAAAGGTACCCCGCCCGCAGAGGCAAAATTTCCCGCCCGCTCTGCGGTATTTTCCGAAGCGTCCGCCGCCACCAGTATTACCTTTGCTTTTTTTGCTCTGGCCGCAGCGCCTGTGAGCTCATCGCCTACCTCCAGCCGTCTCGCTTTTCGCGCAATTCCGAGGATTCCAAGTTCACTCATCATCCCCGACCTCCATCTGCCGCATGAGATCCCCGTATATTTCCTCGGGTATCGGCGTTCCGAAAGCGCGCTCCAGAGCTTTCGTCTTAACGGCCTTTTTAAGACAGGCCGTATCTCGGCATACATAAGCTCCTCTGCCGGGCTTTTTGCCCTTAAAATCAATGCAAACCATACCCTCCGGCGACCGTACTACTCGGATGAGATCGCGCTTGGGTTTCATCTCGCGGCAGCCTGTACACTGCCGCATGGGTATCTTTTTTTGTATCACGACCGCCGCCTCCTTTATTTAGTGAATTCTGTCAGACCGCGCTCTCGGGCTTTATGTCGATCTTATAGCCCGTTAGACGCGCCGCAAGGCGGACATTCTGCCCCTCCTTGCCTATTGCGAGCGAGAGCTGGGTATCCGGCACTACAGCCTGACAGCTCTTGCCCTCCCCCAAAAGCTCTACGCGTATGACATCCGATGGAGCGAGCGCCGCTGCCACGAACTCCTCAGGCGTATCGCTGTACTTCACTATATCTATCTTCTCTCCGCGCAGCTCGTCTACGATGGCGGTGACTCTGCCGCCCTTTGGACCGACGCACGCGCCGATTGGCTCGACGGCGGGGTCGTTGGACATGACCGCTATCTTAGTGCGGCTTCCTGCCTCGCGCGCTATGCTCTTAATCTCCACAACACCGTCGAATATCTCAGGTACTTCCAGCTCAAAAAGTCTTTTGACAAGGCCCGGGTGTGTGCGGGAGATCAGCACCTGAGGACCACTCGTCGCCTTTCTGACCTCAACGACATAGACCTTTATTCTGTCTCCCTCTTTAAGAGCCTCTCCCGGGACCCTCTCTCCAGCGGAGAGCATGGCCTCAGTAAACTCTGAGTTGGAGTTTATCTTTATCGATACGCTGCCGTTTCTCGGCTCCACTCTGGAGACAACACCAGTGAGTATCTCATGCTCCTTTGATGTGAACTCCTCGTATACTATGCTGCGCTCGGCCTCTCTGATTCCCTGGATGATTACCTGCTTTGCCGCCTGTGCGGCTATCCTGCCGAACTTTTTCGTCTCAACCGGGATATGGATTACCATTCCTATTTCGGCTTTTGGATTATAGTTTTTCGCCTCATCAAGACACATCTGGGAGGAGGGCTCCTCGACCTCTTCGGAAACCGTCTTGACGATGTACATATCTATCTTTTTTTTGGCCGCGTCTATGTCTACCCTTACGTTCTCAGCCTCCGCCGGATTATCTTTTTTTAGAGCCGTCAAAAGCGCCTGATTTATCTTTTCAAGCATATATTCCTGGGGTATGCCCTTCTCCTTCTCGATATCCGCTATCGCTGCAAAAAACTCGGCGTTCATCAAAAGCCCTCCAAATCTATTCTATACGAAGCCTGACATTGGCGACTTCGTTTTTTTCAAATCTCAATAACTCGCCGGCGCTCTTGGTCTTTATCTCGACGGCGCCGTCGTCATAAGAAAACAGATATCCCAAATGCTCCTTACGGTCGTACTTGGCTTTATAGAGCTTCACCTCAATATAAGCCCCCATGAACCGCGTAAAATCCGACGGACGCCTGAGCGCCCGCTCCGCCCCTGCCGAAGATACCTCGAATGTGTACGAGCCCGGGATAGGGTCTTTTTCATCCAAAATTGGGTCGAGCGCACGGCTGACTTTTTCACACTGGTCTATAGACACGCCGGCCTCTCTGTCGATATATACGCGGAGGTACCAGCCTCCAGCTTCCTTGACATATTCAACGTCCCAGACCTCGCAGCCTTCCGCCTTGGCAACGGGCTCAGCTAGGGTCCAAACGGTATCGGTAATCTTACTCATGTTCCTCTTTCTCCCGCCGGATAAAAATTAACCGTCCGATTTAGTGCAATAAAAAGAGTGGGTTTGGCCCACTCACGTCAACAACTTACGTCTAACGTTGGAATTATACCATTACAAGGGGCATAATGCAAGCGTTTTTTCGTTTTTCGGTACACGGGTTTTAAATGTTCAGTGCGCCATGCCGTTATTCTCCCCTGTATTATGCAAAATACGCTTGACAAATGTACGGTAACGGTATAATATTCCACCGAGATGTCTCAAATGAGACAATATACGAGGTTCGTTATGGATATAGCCAAGTTAAAAAAACAGGATATAGAGTGTCTCTCCTCATGTTTTCTGTTCAAAGACGTGGGTATGGATACGATAATGCGCCTCGTTAAGGATGACATGTGCGAGCTTGCCGTATTTAAAAAGGGCGACGTCATTTTCGATATCAGCGATTTTCGCCGCAGCATCGGCTTTGTCCTCACTGGTGGTATCGCGGTGACAAAGGACAGCGGCGGCCGCCGCTATGTCATGAACACCCTTTCCGCGGGCAGCGTCTTCGGCGTCGCCGCCGTATTTTCAGACGAACCGGACTATGTCACTTCGCTCAGGGCCTCTTCCCTTTGCCGAATCGTATTCATTCCTCAGCAGCTTCTGGAGCGCGTCATGAGGGAAGATTTCGTGGTCGCGGAGAATTACATGCGTTTCCTGTCGGGCAGGATACATTTTCTGAACCAAAAAATAGAGACGCTCATAATCGCCGGCACCGGGCAGACAGTAGCTCACTATCTCATCGCAAACGCCTCAGAAGAAAATGGAAGATTCACAGTCCTCGTCCCGGGCAGTATTTCCGGCATGGCCGACATGCTGAATATAGGCAGAGCATCACTTTATCGCTCGTTTTGCGCCATGGAAAGGGCCGGTCTCATACATAAAAACGGTAAAGAAATCGAGATATTGGACCTAAATGGGCTCGCGGGCTTCTGATAAAGACAAGCATAACGCACCGCAAATTGAAAGGAGAACCTGAATTGAAAAGATTTATCTCACTCATCCTCGCACTAATGATTGTATTTGCACTCGCTGGATGCTCCGGCAATACCGACAGTACCGGCAACACCGATACGTCCTCCACCGGCAGCACCGCTTCCGAACAGCAGACAATTACCGATACCAATGCTGATACCGAAACTGAAACGCCCGACTTTTCCGGCGTCTCGCTGAACGTGGGCTTCCTCAAAGGCCCGACCGGAATCGGAGCGGCATATTTCATGGATCAGGCAAATTCCGGCGTATATCCCATCGCATATAATTTCACCATGGAGTCCGACCCCACAAACATTGTGAGTGCTCTTGTCTCCGGCTCGCTCGACATTGCCGCCGTTCCCACCAACGTAGCCGCCGCTCTCTATAACAAGACGGGCGGAAACGTAAAGATTGCCGCAATAAACACCCTCGGCGTCCTATATATACTAGAAAAAGGCGACAGCATAAAATCCGTGTCCGACCTCGCGGGGAAGACGATATACGCAACCGGGCAGGGCTCAAACCCCGAATATGTCCTCAATTATATCCTCACAAAAAACGGCCTTGAGCCCGGCAAAGACGTCACCATAGAATATATGGCGAGCGACGAACTGACGACCCAGATGGCCGCCGGTAACCTCGATATCTGCATGCTCCCCGTCCCCGCCGTGACGACCGTTCTCATGAAAAATACCGAGGTTCGCAAAGCCCTTGACCTGACCGACGAGTGGGACGCCATAAGCGCCGACGGCAGCGTCCTGACACAGGGCTGCATCGTCTTCCGCTCCGACAAGGTCGACGAGGCCGCTTTGAACGCGTTTCTGGACGAATACGAAGAATCCATAAATTATACAAATGACGCCGCCAATCTTGACGCGGCGGCCGCCCTTGCTGTAAAATTCGAGATAGTCGGTTCGGAGGCCATAGCCAAGGCCGCCATCCCCGACTGCAATATCGTCTTCGTATCCGGCGCCGAAACGATGAAATCATATCTGGCCGAATACTTTAACGTTCTCTTAGCCGCCGCTCCGAACTCGATAGGAGGCTCTTTACCCGGTGACGACTTCTACTACGACAGATAAAAAGAAAATAACTAAATATCTGCGTCTCCTTGCGGCTGCCGTCTTTTGGATAGCCGTCTGGGAACTTGCAGCTCTTAAAGTGGGGCAGGAACTTATTCTTCCTGCCCCTACGACAGTTTTAAGTGTCCTTGTCACACTTTCCACGGACGCGTCCTTCTGGATTGCTGCCGGCCTCTCTCTTCTGCGTATCCTGACAGGTTTCTTTGCCGGTGTTCTGCTTGGCACCCTACTCGCCCCACTCACCTCGTGGAGCAGGATGGCCGATACTCTGCTATCCCCAATTTTACGGATAGTGCGCGCGACGCCCGTGGCCTCGTTCATAATTCTCGCTCTTTTATGGATAGGAAAGTCAAATGTCCCTGGATTTGCAGCCATGCTCATGGTTACACCCGTCGTATGGGGAAACACATCAGCGGGCATAAAGAGTACGGACGGGGATCTTTTGGAGATGGCGTCAATGTACGGCTTCGACCCATCCAAAAAGCTCAGACTCATCTACATACCCTCTATTTTTCCGCACTGGAACGCCGCCTGCGTAACAGCCCTGGGCCTTTCCTGGAAGGCGGGTATTGCGGCGGAGGTACTGTGTCTCCCTAAAAGCGCCATGGGGACGCAGCTATATTATTCTAAAATATATCTGGAGACCCCCTCCCTCTTCGCTTGGACGGCGGTGGTTATAATATTCAGTTTTATCCTTGAGAAAGTATTTGAAAAGCTCATGAAAAGGAGCGTGAAGACTTGGTAAAGATCCTTAATCTCACCTTTTCATACGGCGAAAAACGGATATTCGACGGCTTTACGTGCGATATTGACGCACCGGTCACATGCATTGAGGCCCCCTCCGGCGCCGGGAAAACTACGCTCCTTAGGCTGATCGCGGGTCTCATACGGCCTGACGGCGGTTCAATAATGGAAGATGCCTCACGAATAGCGTATATGTTCCAGGAAGACCGGCTGATCCCCTGGCTGACGGCGGAGGAGAACGTTGCCGCTGTCCTTCCGCCTTCGCGCAAAGACGAGGCTTCTGCCGTACTTGCTGAAATGGAACTTTCGGAAGATGCCGACAGTCTCCCGCGAAACCTCTCCGGCGGCCAGTGCAGAAGAGTCGCGCTCGCCCGGGCGCTGGTATACGGCGGCGACCTCCTGCTCCTTGACGAGCCGATGAAAGGGCTGGACCCCGGGCTTATGGACAGGATCATACCAAGGATACTCTCCCGGAATACTCAGATAATAATGACCTCACACTCCCGTGAGGAAGCGGTAAAAATGGGCAGCCGGATACTGACACTGCCTGATTATGAAGTTTAAGTTAAAATTCCTCTTTCAAAACTTACAACATTGTGCTATAGTTCGCTCTGTATCACGGGTAGTAAAAGAGGGATCTCTATGGAAAAAAGTAAAAATATTGGGTATGTACTGGCCGTCACAGCCGGAGCTTTTTGGGCATTTTCCGGTCTCTGCGGCCAGTTTTTGTTTGAAAACAGGAATCTCACCTCAAATTGGCTCGTGCCGGTTAGGCTTATTTCGGCGGGACTTATTATCCTTATCGTATCGTTTATTAAGTCCGGTACGGCTGTGTTTGATGTATGGCGCAAAAAACGTGACGCCGCGGATATTAGCCTCTTCGGTATTCTGGGCACCGCGCTCTGCCAGTATGGATACTTCACCGCCATCGGATTCTCAAACGCCGCGACGGCGACTGTTCTCGAATATACGGCCCCGGTGTTGATTGTCGCCTACATCTCGGTAAGACACCGCCATATGCCAAGCCGCCGTGAACTGATATCTGCGCTTCTCGCCGTTTTCGGCGTGTTTTTATGCGCGACACACGGTAGTTTCGATACTCTCGTCATCTCCGGCAAAGCACTCTTCTGGTGCTTTGTCGCGGCCGTTTCCTTCTGTTTTTACAGCATTCAGCCGCACAGGCTGTTGGAAAAGCACGCCTCACTTTCCATAACCGGCTGGGGCATGCTCATCGGGGGCGTCACCCTCTGCCTTATTTTCAGGCCGTGGCACTTGACCGGCATATGGGATATCTGGTCGGTCCTGGCACTTGCCGGCATAGTCATACCCGGCACCGTTCTTGCCTTTGCTTTTTATATGCAGGCAGTCAAATACATAGGCTCGGCAAGGGCAAGTATACTGTCCACCGACGAGCCCGTCGTGTCCACCATATTGTCCATTTTCTGGCTGGGGACACCGCTCGGCGCTATTGACATACTCGGTTTCGTAATGATTATTTCGACAATTTTTATACTGTCGGTTAAAAAAAACGGCATCTGAGCCGCTTTTCGTTATAGTTCGCAGGATGATTCAATTATAATATTGTATGTTGCCTAGGTCAGGCAAACGGTATATAATTTTATAAGCTTTATAGGCATTTCTTGGAGGCAGTTATGAACATAATCGTACTTTGCGGCGGTCTCTCCGCCGAACGCGACGTTTCCCTTACTAGCGGCACCATGGCTGCTAAGGCGCTTCGAAAACTCGGCCACCGCGCAGTTCTCGTAGACGCTTTTTTCGGCTATACCGGCACATATAATAACCCTGCCGAAATTTTCTCCGCACCTTATGACGACAGCGTGGCCAAAGTCGGCGAGACGGTACCTGATATTGAGTCCATAAGAAAAAGCCGCAGGCAGGACAATAACGCGCGGATAGGCAACAATATTTTCGAGGTCTGCCGCGCAGCCGACATAGTATTTATGGCGCTCCACGGCGAGGACGGCGAGGACGGCAGACTGCAGGCCGCATTCGACGTGATGGATATAAAGTATACGGGCTGCGGCTATCTCGGCAGCGCGCTCGCCATGGACAAATGGGCGGCTAAGCAGCTTTTTATGCAGAACGGGATCGAGACTCCGGAGGCAGTCATAGTGAACCGCCGTTCCGGAAATTACAAAAATCCGGGTTTTCCCTGCGTCGTGAAGCCGCGCTCCGGCGGCTCGTCCATCGGCACGTCCATCGCAAAAAACGAAACGGAATATCTCACGGCGCTGCGCCTGGCTTTCGAATACGAGGACTTCGCCATAGCCGAAAGATATATAAAGGGGCGGGAGTGCGACGTCGGCGTCATTGCGGGCGCGGCCCTGCCGGTTATTGAGATATGCCCAAAATCCGGATTCTATGATTACAAGAACAAATATCAGAGCGGACTTACGGACGAGTACTGTCCGGCCGACCTCCCGGAAGATATAACCCGAAGCCTCCAGAGAACGGCCGAAAAGGTCTTCTCCGCGCTTATGCTCGAGGTCTATGCCCGTATGGACTTTATCGTCTCCGAAAACGGCGGGGTATACTGTCTTGAGGCTAACACCCTCCCCGGCATGACCCCGACGAGCCTTCTGCCACAGGAAGCGGCCGTCGTCGGCATGTCCTATGAGGACCTCTGTGCGAAAATAATAGAAGAGTCCCTTAAAAAATACGAGTGACGGAGTACTGACCATGAAAATGAAGCCACTCTCCCTGGCCGACATAGCGCGCTGTACCGGCGGCACATACGTCGGACCTGCGGATAAGAAAAATAAACAAATAACCGGCGTTGTGCGGGACAACCGCGATGTGCAGGAAGGCAACCTTTTTCTCTGCATACGAGGCGCGCGCGTGGACGGGCACGACTTCGCCGCCTCCGCCATTGAAGCGGGCGCGGCAGCCAATCTGTCGGAAAGGCCGCTCTCCCCGGCCGCGGAGCCCTATATCCTTGTTTCCGATACGCTTGCGGCTCTGCGCGCTCTGGCGGAATACTACCGTTCTCTTTTTTCCATTCCGGTCATCGGGATAACGGGCAGCGTCGGAAAGACGAGCGCCAAGGAGATGATCGCTGCCGTCCTCTCAAAAAAATACAGCGTGCTGAAAACGGCGGAAAACCTGAATAACGAGATTGGCGTACCGCTCACCCTTCTCTCTCTGCGTGAAGAACACGAGGCCGCCGTCGTTGAAATGGGCATTTCCGATTTTGGCGAGATGTCGCGCCTTGCCGAGATGGCGCGACCCACTGTCTGCGTTATGACAACCATCGGTTACTGCCACCTTGAGACCCTGGGTGACCTCGCGGGTGTGCTTCGCGCCAAGAGCGAGGTGTTCCGCTACATGTCCCCGGATTCCTTCGCCGTCATGAACGGGGATGACGAGCTGTTAAAAGGATTTAATCCGGGCACAAGAAAGGTCACATTCGGTTTTGGTGACAACTGCGATATCAGAGCCCAAAATCTGAAAAACGAAGGGCTGGACGGCACATCGTTCAGCATCTGCGAGGGGTCTCATGCTTTCCCCGCCTTCATACCCGCATTCGGCGCACACCTGGTCTCCGCCGCGCTCTCCGCCGCCGCCGTCGGCAGGCTCTTAGGACTGTCCGAGGACGACATTCGCACGGGCATCCTCGATTACGCGCCGGTGGGAGGCCGATCGAACGTCCAGAAGACCGGCTATATTACGATAATAAACGACTGCTATAACGCAAACCCCAACTCGGTCACCGCCGCGATCCTATCACTGGCGTCGCTTTCCGGACGCAGGGTGGCAATTTTGGGCGACATGATGGAGCTGGGTCACGACTCGCGCGAGCTGCACCGTGAGATGGGCGTCCTCATCGGAAGAAAGAACATCGACAGCCTCATCTGCTGCGGCAACATGGCGGAGTTTTACTACAAGGGCCTGATATCCTGCGGCGACAGAAACGAGGCGTGGCACTTTCCAATGAAGGAAGCGCTCTATTCCGTACTCCCGTCCCTCATTAGAAAGGGCGACACCGTCCTGGTCAAAGCCTCCCACGGGATGCATTTTGAAGAGATCGTTGAAGAACTCAAGAGACTGAAATGATCATTACACACAAAACGGAAGAATCTCAGGACGGGCGGATATTGCTAGGCGTTTTAAGGCGGGAGATGAAGCTCTCCGCCTCGCTCGTGCGCAGGCTGAAACAAAGCTCAGCGATTACGGTAAACGGCGAGAGCGTCTATACCAACTACGTTTTAAAAGCCGGAGATGAAATATCAGCCGATATAACGGCAGTCGAACCGGCAAGCGACCTTGTGCCGGAGAACGGCGATATAGAAGTACTCTTTGAAAACAGCGGGCTCCTCGCGGTAAACAAACTCTGCGGCATGCTGGTCCACCCCTCGCGCGCAAAATATACCGGAACGCTCTCAAACCTCGCAGCCGGTTATCTGATGAAAAGCACAGGTAACGGGTGCTGTCACGCCGTGAACCGGCTTGACCGCGACACCTCCGGAGTTGTGCTCTTTGCGAAAAACGCCCACTATAAAGACCTGGCCTCCCGCGCCTTGAAGGACGGCAGTGCTGTCAAGGAGTATCTTGCCGTCGTGTGCGGAACTTTCGAAGAGCACTCAGGCATTATTGATCTGCCGATAAAAAGGGCCCGTGAAGGCGATATGCTTCGCGTCGTCTCTCCTGACGGTCAAAGCGCAGTTACAAAATACGAGACTCTAAGCACACATGAATACCCATTCGGCACAGTCTCATATCTGCGTCTCAGGCTCCTGACCGGCCGTACGCATCAGATACGCGTCCACTGCACGGCCATGGGTCATCCGCTTCTCGGCGACGTTTTATATAATGATGAAGCCTCCCGGGCAATCTCGGAAAAACTGGGCTTTTCAGCCCAGGCCCTGCACGCATCATACCTCTCGTTTCGCGACCCGGTCTCAGGAAAACTTCTAGATATCGTGGCGCCTATAAACCGCACTGATATGGCAAATATTTCGTCGGATTTCGGTTTTTTGGGCTTGACATAGATACACGGTAATTGTATAATAACCAAGCGTCATAAATCGCGTTAATGGCCTGTAGCTTGGCCGAGTAGTTCAGTTGGTTAGAACGCCAGCCTGTCACGCTGGAGGTCGAGGGTTCGAGCCCCTTCTCGGTCGCCACTTGCATCTATAGCTCAGTCGGCAGAGCGCGTCCTTGGTAAGGACGAGGTCTCCAGTTCGAATCTGGATAGATGCTCCAACAAAAAGCCCTGTAGTTGCAATAACTACAGGGCTTTTTGTCTTGTCATTTATTTGCGCATTTTCACTCTGAAAATCGGTTTTGGTTACCGGCCGGAAACCGATGAAAATACACCTTTTATTAAGATATATCTAGTCCTATGCGTTTTTGAGGGCATTGTGTATCCACCAATCGTCCGCTATATCAGATATATTCTCCGATACAAAATTATCCCAGT